>NZ_JARESS010000199.1:0-893 GCF_046027915.1 Paraburkholderia sp. RL17-347-BIC-D | reverse complement strand
CTTTTCATCAGCATTGCTGTGCCACTGACGGTGCGCGGAATGGGGCCGCTCTGGTTGACCACTTTCAGCAACATGCAGGAACGCATCCTTGCGCTTCAGGTCTTCACGGTAGCCGCCCTGTCTATCGCGCTCCCCATCACGGTGTTGCAAGTTCAACGCAATCGACTCGTTTCTCTGGTCATCGACGGTCATCGCAGATTTCGCCAGTTAGCTGAACACTCCGACGAGGTCATTATTCAACTCGCTTCGAACGGCGAGTTCCAGTATGTATCTCCCCGCGTAAGACATACCCTTGGATACGAGCCCCACGACCTGGTTGGATGCAAAATAGAACGGATGGTCCATCAGGATGACTGGCACCGCCTCAAGCAGGCGATGACAGCTGCGAGCACAGAGCACATGGAGGCGTCTGTCGAATACCGGTTACGGCGCAGAGACCAGTCTTTCATATGGGTCCGGAGCTTCATTGCCGCGATGCCCGCCGAACCGACTGACGGACACGCAGCGATGGCGTTTACCGTCAGGGACATTAATACCCGCGTATTGTCCGAACAACGTCGAAATGCGGAAGAAGAGAAGTTGAAGCAGTTGGCCTACGTCGATAGTCTCACCGGGCTTGGGAACAGACGCTTCTTTGATGCCGAGTTCAATTCATATTTTGCACCGGGAACTGCGGCTGTTCTGGAGACGGCGGTACTATTTATCGACGTAGATTTCTTTAAGAAGTACAACGACAGGTATGGACATTCGGCTGGCGACGAGTGTCTAAAGACTGTTGGCAAATGCATCAAGGCAGCGATACGAGACGGCGACCTGCTTGCTCGATATGGCGGCGAAGAGTTCGTTGTCGCGCTTAGTGGCTGTTCGTATGCCGAAGCAGTCGAAGCAGCCGA
>NZ_JARESS010000198.1:0-900 GCF_046027915.1 Paraburkholderia sp. RL17-347-BIC-D | reverse complement strand
TTCGCCGAAAATGATTCGTGTGGGGTTATGAAACATGAAATTTTGCATGAAATACCTTTCCAGTCATTTACATGACCGGTCGTCTTAAGCTTGATGAAAAATTGTGACTGGTCGAGATCCAAGGAGGTCAGGAGGATCGAGACGCTAGGTGCGTCGACCACCTCGGCGTCCCGTTCGGCTTGTCTGATAAATGCGCTGAACTCCATAGCTGCCTCCACCACAACTACGTTTTCTATACTCGGACCAAGCCGGCACGGCTGACGGAATGGAAAGCGCCATAACGGCAGGTTGCAATCGCTTCAGCGTCGGACTGTGAAGCGGCCTGTGCGAAGGCGACCGCCCAACGGCCGCAGCCAGCGCGATAACGGATCGAATAGATGAACATGGCAAGCTCCTGTGGTATTTACTATCAACGCGTCTTGGCGCCTTTCGTCGCTGACCGGACGGGTTGATTCCATTCTGGTCAACCGCTGTTGACGCGGTCCTGTCTCTCGGATTACATGCTTGTTATCTCGAAGCAATTTGTGCGCGTCGCAGCCATCTACCGATTTTTTCCGCACGAACGCTGAACCCAATACGACTTAGGACATGCTGTCAGAGAATGGTTCTCGCCATAAGTAAGTGGCGAGCGCTTTCTCAATGAGAGAAGAATAGGTTTTGCCAAAGGGCGAATCTACTCTACGGTTGGGTATGCCGATACCGCGTTAGCGTTGCCTGGTTATACGGACGTATAACCGCGGTAAGGTGCGCTCCTTCGGCGGATGAAAAATGTCCCATCTGAGCCGCCTGCAAAAATGGCAACGACGACGCATTGTCCTCAGATTCGTTCTCGCGACGGGCATAGAGCGGGGCGTTGGCGCCGCTATCGGGACTCGCTCGCGACCGGGGCCGGCCTGGGCT
>NZ_JARESS010000197.1:0-924 GCF_046027915.1 Paraburkholderia sp. RL17-347-BIC-D | reverse complement strand
CCATTGAGGACGAACACATGGTGTCTTCGATCTTGACCGGGAGTCGCCTCGCACATTAGCCCGCCTGTTTTGCGTAGACGGCGCGGCTCATCGGTCGACGTGCGATGATTGCGCCAATCGACCGCGGAAGATTTTCGCGCCTTCTGTCGTTCTCACCACGGCAGGATTTCACCATGACGGTCAGTAAATCGAAGTCCCGGCACACCCACGTTGCGCTCGACCATATCGACCACGAGCGGGATGCTCTCCGAAATCCCCAATGTTGCCTCTGATCCGCCCATTTCAGTACGGACCCAGCCTGGAGCGACAAGGAGAAGTGCGCGCGAGTCGTCCGGATGGCGTGTCGAGAACGCCTTCATCAACATGTTCAGCGCTGCCTTGCTCGAACTGTACAGCTCCCAGAACCCGAAACTGTTTGTAATGCTGCCGATCTCGGACGACATCGCGGCCATCACGCCGTTCTCTTCGACAATGTCACGAAATACCTCGATGACACGCATTGGACTAAGCGTGTTCGTCAACATCATGTCGAGGAAGTCCTTCTCATCCACCTCGACTGATGTCAATTCATTTGCTCTGGCGATACCGGCGTTCACGAAGAGCGTATTGAACTTGCGCCCCTCAAGCCGCGTACGTAGAGCCTTCACCGAGGCCAGGTCCACGATATCCACCGCCTCGAGTTCAAGCGATTCCGGATAGCGCTCGCGCAGGCTCTCAAGTCCAGCGGACTTGCCCCGCGTTGTCGCTATTACATGCCAGCCCCGCCCGCAGTATTCCTCTGCAAGCGCAAGACCGAGGCCACGAGAGGCACCTACGACAAGAACGTTCTGCCTAACTGTCATTCCAATTCTCCTGCCTTTAAATAGGCGTCAGATACGGAAACGGGTTGTGATATCCGTGTTTCCTCATTCGGCACCATCGCAG
>NZ_JARESS010000196.1:0-960 GCF_046027915.1 Paraburkholderia sp. RL17-347-BIC-D | reverse complement strand
CCGACGAGGGCGCCGGCTCCGAGGGAGAGCAGATAGAGCTTCATGGGTGTGCTGTCTTCGCTTCGTCGGGTTCGGGTCGGGAACCGGAGGCGGCCCGAGCGTTACGCCGGGCCGCCTACCGCGGTTCAGATGGCGGGTGTGGCGCGTCCGGGGATCAGTGGGCCTCGCTGCCGCCGAACATCGTCTTCGCGTAGACCAGGCCGAGCCCATAGCCGCCGCCATGCTCGATCGCGGTGGCAACGGTCTGGTTGTAGGTCTCGCCGCGCGCCCAGTCGCGTTGCAACTCGAGCAGATATTGCAGCGAGGTCATCGGGTGTGCGCCTGCCTGGATGATTCGCTGCATCGCGCGCTCGTGCGCTTCTTCGGTGACGTCGCCGCACGCGTCAGCGATCACATACACTTCGAAACCCTGGTCGAGCGCGGACAGCGCCGGACCGACGATGCACACGCTCGTCCACAGGCCCGCGAACACAAGGCGCGGCTTGCCGATGGCGTTCACGCGGTCGGCGATGCGCGGGTCTTCCCAGGTGTTCATCGAGGTGCGGTCGATGATCGCCTCGTCGGGAAACACCGAACGGATCTCGTTGAAGATCGGACCGGAGAACGACGCCGCGGCAACGGTTGTCAGGATCGTCGAAACGGAGAACTCCTTCGCCGCCTTCGCCACCAGCGCGGCATTGTTGCGCAGCACGACCGGGTCGATCGACTTCGTGGCAAAGGCCATCTGCGACTGGTGGTCGATGAGGATCAGCGTGTGATCGGAAGGGGACAGCAGCAGCTTTCCGGGCCTGGCTTGAGCTTGGGGCATCATCGTTTCTCGGTTGGAAGTAGTGGACACGCGGCGTCTCGCGGCCCGGACGTATCTTGCGATAGCACGTTCGATAAAAAAATCCCCTTGTCGGGGGACGTCTAGCGCAAGGCGGGGGATAGTCCTTGGGAAGTCCTACTCGCCGCGGGAAT
>NZ_JARESS010000195.1:0-1007 GCF_046027915.1 Paraburkholderia sp. RL17-347-BIC-D | reverse complement strand
TGGCTGGCGGCTTCGTCGGTGAGCGCATGCAAGGCGGACAGGTTGTCCTCGACCTGCTGGAACGCCACCAGCACCGACTGACGATAGTCCGCGACCGCGCCGTCGTATTGCGCCGTGGCGCCGTGCAGGCTGGCCTTGCGCTTGCCGCCGTCGAACAGCGTGCCGGCCAGTTGCGGACCGAGCGACCAGAACAGACTCGGCGCGCTCAGCCACGGCGCGAAAAACGTGCTTTCGAGACCGGCGCTCGCGGACAGCACCAGATCCGGAAAGAACGCCGCATGCGCCACGCCGATCTGCGCATTCGCGGACGCCACGCGCCGTTCGGCGGCGGCGATATCGGGACGCCGTTCCAGCAGTTGCGACGGCACACCAGGTGGAATCGCGGGCGGCGTCGCGGCCGAACCGTTCGGCGGCAGCGTAAAGGTCGATGCCGGCTCGCCGATCAGCGTGGCGATCGCGTGCTGCATCTGCGCGCGCGTCACGTCGATGTCGGTGTCTTGTGTGCGCGTCGCTTCGAGCTGCGTCGTGGCCTGGGCGACGGCGGAGGCATCGATCGCGCCGTCTTTCAACTGCTGCTGCAACAGCTTCAACGCGGCGGCGTAGGCGCTCACGCTGTCGTCGAGCAGCTTCTTCTGCGTATCGAGCGAGCGTAGTGAGAAATAGTCGACGGCCAGATCGGCGCTCATCGACAGGCGCACGCCTTCGAGGTCCGCTTCGCTCGCCTGCGCGTCGGCCTGCGCGCCGTTGACGCTGTCGCGTACCCGTCCGAACAGATCCGGCTCCCAACTCGCGGCCACGCCCGCCGAATAGTCCGGCACGGTCTTGCCCGCGAGCGATCGCCCTTCGACGTTCTGCGAGGTCCGGAAGCGCTCCTGCGCGACACCGGCGGTGATGGTCGGGAAGAATCCGGCACGCTGATAGTCCACCATCGAGCGCGCCTGCTGAACCTGCGCGACGGCCTTGCGCACGGTCTGGTTCGACACGTCGATGCGCGCCTCGAGCTGGTT
>NZ_JARESS010000194.1:0-1008 GCF_046027915.1 Paraburkholderia sp. RL17-347-BIC-D | reverse complement strand
CGCGGGCATCGGCTTCTCGCTGAACAATCCGATGCTGATCATCGCGGGCTCGCTGGTGGGTTCGTCCGGTGCGATTCTGTCGTACATCATGTGCCGGGCGATGAACCGTTCGTTCTTCAACGTGATTCTCGGCGGCTTCGGCAATGAGCCGGGAGCGGCAGCGGCAGGTGGGTCGGCTGAGCAGCGTCCGGTGAAATCGGGTTCTGCCGATGATGCTTCGTTCATGCTCGGCAATGCTGAAACCGTGGTGATCGTGCCGGGTTACGGCTTGGCGGTCGCGCGGGCGCAGCATGCGTTGAAGGAGCTGACCGACAAGCTGGTCGAGAAGGGCATCGAGGTGAAGTACGCGATTCACCCGGTGGCCGGACGTATGCCGGGGCACATGAACGTGCTGCTCGCGGAAGCCGAAGTGCCGTACGACATGGTCTATGAAATGGACGACATCAACGGCGAGTTCGGCCAGGTCGACGTAGTGCTGGTGCTCGGCGCGAACGACGTGGTGAACCCGGCGGCGAAGAACGATCCGAAGTCACCGATCGCGGGCATGCCGATCATCGAGGCGTACAAGGCGCGTACGGTCATCGTGAACAAGCGCTCGATGGCAGCGGGCTACGCCGGGCTCGACAACGACCTGTTCTACATGGACAAGACAATGATGGTATTCGGCGACGCGAAGAAGGTGATCGAAGACATGGTTAAGTCAATTGAGTGAGGGTGATAGCGTGGGAAAATTAGTTGATTGTGTGCTCGATAGCATCGACGCAGTTCAGAATAGCGGTGGATGCGTCGGTGGAACGGATGACCTGGCGATTAATTCTCCAGCGGAACTATGGGCGAGGAACTCGGCAAATCGCAATGCTACTCATCAGTGGGCGTGGGCGTGGGCGTGGGCGGCGGGCAGCAGGAACTTTGACTGGATGGACCACCATGGCCCGTTTGAACAGGGCGAGTAATTTTCGTCATCTTAGATGAGAATCATCAATTCGCTCGGTGAATTGCGCGACCAGG
>NZ_JARESS010000193.1:0-1008 GCF_046027915.1 Paraburkholderia sp. RL17-347-BIC-D | reverse complement strand
CCCGACTGGCCAAGGTCGCGGTCCAGGATCCGGACCGCCGTGGCTGGCCAACCCAGTGCCAGCGCCTTCTCGCGCAAAGCATATTGACGCTCGGTGCTCTCCTGATGGTGCCGCACCTGGGCCAGCGTCGACTGGCGGATATAGATGTACGCCGGCTTGCTCAGATGTTGCGGGGTGATCTTGGTGTTCATCGACGGCCTCCGCGGTCGGTTCCAGCTCGGGTCCGGCGGTGAGCCAGGCCTCGAGCATGTTGGCGATGAGTACGCCGGCCAGGTGAGGATCGATGCAGTGGGTGAGTGACAGCGACGACTGGCTCACCGACGCCTCTCAGAGCGCTTCGCGGCGGCGTAAGAGTTCGCGGTTGATCTCGCAAATCTCCTCGATGATCTCGCGGACCCGGTGATAGTTCGCCAGGCGTTCGGTCACGTCGGCGTAATCGGCCTGAGGCACGTAGTCCATTTGCGGTCGGCGACCGGGAAAGCTCACAGACAGGTAGTACTTGGGACCATGACCGGGGCCGTCGGCACACTTGCAGCCGGGTTTGCCGCAGCGCTTGTAGCGCTCGATGAGCGAACCACGCAGGAGCGTGTCCAAAGGCGGCATTTGCCGCAGCAACTGGACGCGACGCTTGCGCAACGTCGACGACGGAATATCTTCCATGAGCGGACCACGTTAACGACTGGTCTGATAGTAGGACACGAAAATCCATTGATCAAGCTCCTTTGGCGGGTGATTTCTTCGAGGCAGACAAGGAAAGCTGGTCAATCAGGTCAATCAACTCCAGCAACATGTCCAGCTCGAAGCAGCACACTGTAACGTCGCCGCTATGGACAGAGGGCGTGCCCCAGTCGGTCCACTCGCGGGCAATGCTGAAGCTGCCGCGCTCGGCATGACCCACGAGCAGCGCGTCAACTCCGCCGACGCGACGCGTCTTCAGTACGGGAAAGCGCTGGCCTTTAAGTGGATGGAACGGATGGCAGATCTCGGCCCATCCCAAATCCGGGTTGG
>NZ_JARESS010000192.1:0-1015 GCF_046027915.1 Paraburkholderia sp. RL17-347-BIC-D | reverse complement strand
CAGCGACCCGCCAGTGAACGAACAACCGTGGGTAGACAGCTGCCATCTTGCGTAGCCATTCAGCGCTACGTCGTTTGTGTCGCGACAGTGTCTTGTACTTCCGTCTGGCCCAGCGCTCGAGCTTCCGATCGACATATTGGAAGATCGCATACATCGCCGTTCGATAGAACGCCCCATAGTAGTTCCACCACCCTTGTATCGTTGGATTGCATTGCTGCGCAAAGTCTTCAAGCGTGGCTGGAGTCCGACGATGTATCTGCCAACTCCGTACCGTTTGCCTCATCCGTTTCAGCGCATCGTTGCTCGCCGCCGGCAGGAAACTGGTGAATCGCCGGTTGTACCTACTCATTGCCTGTCGCGGTCTAAACGTAAAACCGAGGAAGGTAAATTGCACGTTCGGATAAGCTAAGGTGCGGTTCACGTCCTTGCAGTACACGATCTTCGACTTCTCCGGATGCATCGTCAAACCACACTGCTCCAGCCGTGATGCGATAGCTCGCATCACTTCTTCCGCCTGCCCGTGACTGCGGCAGTGAACCACTGCGTCATCGGCGTAGCGGGCGAAAGGAAGTTGTTGGTAAGTCCGCGTCATCCAGCTGTCGAACGCATAATGCATGAACAGATTCATCAGGATAGGACTGACTACTCCGCCTTGCGGGGTTCCCCTCTGCCGAGGTAGTCGGGCACCGTCTGCAGTCTCGAATGGCGCAGTAAGCCACCGCTCGATATACAGCAGGATCCAGTCTTCCTTGATGTGGTTTCGCACCGCCTTCATCAACAACGCATGATCGATCTGGTCAAACGCCGCCTTGATGTCAAACTCAACGACCCAGTCGTACTGCCAGCAACGCTTGCGCGTGACGGCAATCGCCTGTTTCGCCGACTTACCCGGCCGATATCCATACGAATCGGGATGAAACACCGGATCGAGTATCGGCTCGATCATGAGCTTGGCAACAGTTTGAGCGACTCGATCAGACACAGTAGGGACGGTCAGCGCGAACTGCACACGTGC
>NZ_JARESS010000191.1:0-1040 GCF_046027915.1 Paraburkholderia sp. RL17-347-BIC-D | reverse complement strand
GACAAATGAGTGGCAAGCCGCATGATGCAGGCTCCCCGCCGGTGCAACTCTGGAGCCGTGACGGATTTCAGGGGGCGCTGTCAGTTGTGACCCGGCCGACCTACGCGCCTGATTTTCTTTCCGTGCAGGGGCCGCACGCACCGCGGCGTGCCGTCCTTGAGCGCTTGACGCCTGACGATCAGGACGACCCCGAGGCGCTTCCGACCACCGTGGCGACTTCCAGGCTCGGCGTCAGACTGCATGTGTCGGGACGGCGCAAGCCCATGCCGTATGTGGTGCGCAACGTCGAAGCGGACGAGATTCATTTCATCCAGTCCGGCACGGTCAGGTTCGAAACGGACGTGGGCTGTCTCACGGCGACGGAAGGGGACTTCGTCTGCATTCCCCGATCCGTCGCGTACCGCTATGCACCGACGGGCGATGCCATGCGAAGCCTCATCGTCGAGAGTCCCGCGGCCCTGAAGCTCGCGCCGCCTGCGCCAAGTGGCCTCCTCAACGTTGCACGCGATCTGAAGTTCGCCGAGATCGACGCCAGCATGCCGGCCGGCGGCCCGACGCGGCTGGTGCTGAAAACCCTCGACACCGAGAACACGGTCTTCATGATGTCGCATGATCCGCTCGCGCTCGGCATGCGCCTGTCGGAGTCCGTCCCGGTGTGGAAGCTTAATCTGGCCAATATCCAGGTTCACGCCTACCTGCCTGAGGGCGGTCCGCCGAGCCAGTTTCTGTCATCAGGCACGGGCGACATTCTGATGTTCAACCTCAGTGCGCGCCCCGGGGGGCGGCCGCCGGTTCACATCAACGCCGATTTCGACGAGGTGATCTGTTACGTGCGGGGCCCGGGGGCCTGGGGCGGTTGCACGGAACCCGGCACGTTGACCTGTGTGCCAAAGGGGGTCATCCATCACGGGCCGTCGGAGGACGTTCCTGAGGGCTATCAGGCCTGGTTGCTGGAAACACGCGCGACCCTGCGTTGGACGCCGAAGGCCCTCGCCGCTTCGGAGCTGATGGAGACGGGACAATACCGGCCGCATCCGAGT
>NZ_JARESS010000190.1:0-1062 GCF_046027915.1 Paraburkholderia sp. RL17-347-BIC-D | reverse complement strand
TGCGCGGCCAGAATCGCACGGCCTTTGTGCCGACCATGGGCAACCTGCACGAGGGCCATCTGTCGCTGATGCGTCTCGCTCGCCAGCACGGCGATCCGGTCGTGGCGAGCATCTTCGTCAACCGGCTGCAGTTCGGTCCGAACGAGGATTTCGACAAATACCCGCGCACGATGGAAGCGGACATCGAAAAGCTCCAGAAGGAAAACGTCTACGTGCTGTTCGCGCCGACGGAAAAGGATCTGTATCCGGAGCCGCAGGAGTACCGCGTGCATCCGCCGCACGATCTGGGCGATATCCTCGAAGGCGAATTCCGGCCCGGTTTCTTCCAGGGCGTGTGCACAGTGGTGATGAAGCTGATGTCGTGCGTGCAGCCGCGCGTCGCCGTGTTCGGCAAGAAGGATTACCAGCAGTTGATGATCGTGCGGCGCATGTGCCACCAGTTCGCGCTGCCCACCGACATCATCGCCGCCGAAACCGTGCGTGACACCGACGGCCTCGCGCTCAGCTCGCGCAATCGCTATTTGCAGGCCGCCGAGCGCGCCGAGGCGCCGATGCTGGCCGCTGAACTGAATCGCGTGCGCGATGCCGTGCTTTCGGGCGAGCGCGACTTCGCAAAAATCGAACAGGCGGCGATGGCGGCTCTCGCCACGCGCGGCTGGCAACCCGACTACATCGCAGTGCGCAAGCGCTCGGATCTGCTGCCGCCGGGTCCGCAAGATGCGAACGCGGAACTGGTCGTGCTGGCCGCCGCCAAGCTTGGCGCCACCCGTCTTATCGACAACCTCGAAATCTGAAGCCGTCTTAGATAGCGTAGACACGCATAAGAAATCTCACAGGATTGGTCATGCAACGCAACATGCTGAAGTCGAAGATCCACCGCGTCGCGGTCACGCACTGCGAGCTGCACTACGAAGGCTCGTGCGCGATCGATGAAGATCTGCTGGAAGCGGCGAACATCGTCGAAAACGAGCGGATCGACATCTGGAACATCAACAACGGCGAGCGTTTCTCGACCTACGCGATCAAGGGCGAACGCGGCAGCGGCATGATTTCGCTGAACGG
>NZ_JARESS010000019.1:0-171797 GCF_046027915.1 Paraburkholderia sp. RL17-347-BIC-D | reverse complement strand
AAGCGGCGGCGACGCCGCCTTCCAATTGGCGCTTCTTCGATAGTGTTCACGTCCACCTATTTTAAGTGGATACGATGCTCCCAAGACCCTCAGCCCAACTCAAGACGGGATGACCGGGCGCTTACCTCGACTCCTCCCATCCCTTCACAACAGCCCAACCTGAAGCATAAAAATAGCTGTTTTCAACAGATATAAGGCTGTCCTAAAAACAGCATTCATCACTTCCTCAAGCCCCTTCCTGCACCCACCGGGCTGTATCCCTCCATCTTAACATCCATCCCAAAATACTGTATAAATATACAGTGAAAACTCGTCACCTCATGCTTGCTCGATGCCGGGCAGGGCGGAGCATTCCCTATTCAAGAGCGTGTCTATGGCAGCAGCGATTCAGCTTGCGACGACCGCGCTGTCGTCTAAATTACGGCGTCAGGTGTGGCAGGGCAATGAGCTTGCCGAGGCGGACTCGCGTGTGATTTCCAGCGGCTATGCCACGCTGGATCGGTTGTTGCCGGGACAAGGCTGGTCGGCTGGCGGTCTGACAGAGTTGTTGGTTGAGCATGGTGGAGTGGGTGAAGTACGGCTGCTAGCTCATGCGCTGCGTCATCTGACGAAGCAAGCCGGGCGGCATGTCATGCTCGTGGCGCCTCCGTATCAGCCATGCGCTGCCGCATTGAGAGCTTGGGGTGTCGATGTCGAGCGAGTCTTATGGGTGCGCTCGAGTGAAGACCAGGCCCTGTGGGCCGCTACTCAGGCCTTGAAGCAGGATGGCATCGGCGCGGTCCTGGTTTGGCTGCCGAATGCGCGTGCCGACAAGGTCCGGCGCCTGCAAGTGGCGGCTCAGGAGTCGGCATCGCTGGCATTTTTGATCCGGCCTGTCGAGGCCGCCACGCAATCTTCCCCTGCGCCATTGCGAATGATCTGCGAGCCGCTTTTGCCGGCCAATGCGCAGACGATCAACCGTCGTCAATGGCTGCAGGAGATTGGTTTGTCGATCGACATCTTCAAGCGTCGCGGGCCGCCGCTAGCCGAGCCTCTTCGTCTCGTTTTGCCTTTACAAAGCGTCTTGTTGCCGGAAGACGGACTCGACCGTCATCAAGGGCCAGAGATCAAACATGCTGTGGATCGCAGTCACATTGCCACTCTTGTCGCTGGAAGCGGTGAAGCCTCTCGCGCCGCTCCAGGATGGTTCGCTCGCGAAGCCGAATCGGCGTGAGTCGCGCGACGAGACAAGCCAACTTCACGATGCCGAAGACATCGGTGGAGGGCGTTGTTACGCCCTAGCCGATCACGCGCACATCCTGATGCCGGATCTCGACGCGCTGCGTGCCGGCGTGCATGCGGGTCATTCGCGTTCGTACGCCTTGGCGTTGGCGCCGGGGCTTGAACTGCTTGCCGCCGATGCCGCCCGCGAAACTCAGGCATTCGAAGCCATAGCGCTTGCCTTGCTGACATACACGCCGAAAGTGTCGCTTGCCGACGCGCATACCCTGTTGCTGGAAGTCGGCTCGGGTTTGAGATTGTTCGGCGGCTTGCGCGCGTTGTTGTCGCGGGTGTCTGCCACGGTGGCGGAGTTCGGCTATACGGCGCGCATCGCCTGTGCGCCGACCGCCTGGGGAGCGTGGCTGTTGGCGCAGGCGCGCGCCGTTCGGCAGGGCCATCGCTGGCACGTGGTCAAGGAGACGTCGCTTGCGCGCGTCCTCGATGGCTTATCCGTCTCACTGCTGCCGGTCACGCAGGCGCATCGCGATGCGTTTTCGCACGTCGGCTGTACGACGCTGGCCGATTTGCGTCAATTGCCACGTTCGGGTGTCGTGCGACGTTTTGGCAGCGGCATTCTGGATCTGCTGGCGCAGGCGTATGGCGCGCGCCCGGATCCACGCGAATCGTTTCGCGCGCCGGCGTCGTTTCATGCGCAACTGGAGTTGCCCTCGCGGGTCGATAACGCGGATGCATTGCTGTTCGCCGCGCGTCGGCTGATCGTGCAGTTGGCCGGCTGGCTGAGCGCGCATCATGCAGCGCTCAGCGGTTATACGTTGCTGCTCGAGCATGAATTGGCGTCCCGTCATGCACCGAAGACATCGAGCCTGAAGGTCGCATGGGCCATACCGTCGCGTGATGCCGAGCATCTGATCTGGTTGTTGCGGGAAAAGTTGAATCAGACCGTGCTGGCGGCACCGGTCATCGAATTGAAGCTGGTCGCTGAGCAGATCGGTGAATATGCCGGGCAGTCGGACACCTTGTTTCCCATGCCCGAATCGGATGGCGATTCGATTGCGCGTCTGCTGGAGCGCCTGAGCGCTCGATTAGGGCCGGAGAATGTGCTGCAGATGTCGGTGCAGGACGATCATCGTCCCGAGCGGGCAATGCGCGTCGAAGCCTACCAGGCGCAAGCGTTTTCGCGCAAGAAGCGTTCGCCTGCGAAGTCCCGGTCGAAGATCAAAGCGGACAAAACCTGGCTGACCGATGAGTTGCGGCACGCTGCCGCGGAGGAAGGGCGCGAAGACGGCGAGGCGCTCGCCTACGCGATCGAGGCGGCTGAGGCGACCCAGGCACCCCAACGCCCATCCAAAACAAACGACGCCAAAAACACCAGCACATCCGCACCGCAACCCGGCAACGCACAGGCATCCCTCGACTTACCCGACAGCGCATTACCTTCCCAGCCTCGCCCGGTCTGGATGCTCGACAAACCGCTGCGCCTGATGATGCGCGACCAGCGGCCGATCTATCGCCGGCCGCTGAAAATGCTCACGCGTACCGAACGGATCGAAGCAGGGTGGTGGGACGGCAACCGTGTCGAGCGGGATTACTACGTTGCAGCCGACGACCGCGGGCACATGTTCTGGGTATACCGCGAACGCCTCAGCGGCGAGTGGTATTTGCAGGGTTTGTTCGGCTGACCATCATGCCTCTAATCCAGCCATCATTCCTCGCGCAGCCGCCGCTCGCCACCCAGTTGCCGGCGTATGCGGAATTGCATTGCCTGACTAATTTCTCTTTTCTGCGTGGCGCGTCGCATCCTCATGAACTCGTCGAGCAGGCGATGTCGCGCGGCTACAGCGCGCTCGCCATCACCGATGAATGCTCATTGGCAGGCGTCGTGCGCGCCCACACGGCGTTGAGGGAAATCAAAGCGGAGCGGGACCGTCAGCAGAAAGAGCGCGAGGAAAAGGCCAAGGCTGCGCAACCGGAAGCGCCTTTGGAAGACGCGACAAAAACCGGAACGTTGCAACAGGAAACCGTGGGAGCCTCGGAAACCGAGGCACTAAAACCCCTCCCTCAACTGATCATCGGCAGCGAACTCAATCTGACCGACGAAGCCGGCGAGCCTTTCTGCACCCTGGTCGCGCTAGCAACCAACCGCAACGGTTACGGCAACCTTTCCGAGCTGATCACGCTAGCCCGCTCGCGTGCGGACAAAGGCAGTTATCGCCTCGGTCCGTCCGACTTCACCGATTCCTTGCCCCATCTGGCACATCTGAAGACGTTGCCCGATTGCGTCCTGATGCTCGTGCCGCAGCGCGCGGCGACGCTCTCGCATACGCTGCGTTGCGCGCATTGGCTCGCATCGTTCGCTGCACAACGGGCATGGATCGCGCTCGAACTCTGGCAAACGGGCAGCGATGATCTTCAGATCGACGCCCTGCGCATGATTTCAAAAGCGAGTGGTTTGCCGCTGGTCGCGGCGGGCGGCGTTCTCATGCATGCCCGATCGCGCAAGCCTTTGCAGGACACAATGACAGCCATCGGCCTCGTTACGCCGCTATCGCAATGCGGCCACGCGCTCGAGGCGAATGCGGAGCGGCACATGCGTACGCGCGTGCGGCTCGGCAAACTGTATCCGCGCGATACGCTGGAAGAAACGCTGCGTATCGCCGCGCTATGCCGCTTCTCGCTCGACGAACTCAAGTACGAGTATCCCGAAGAACTGGTGCCCGCCGGCGAGTCGCCGTCGAGTTATCTGCGCAAGCTGGTCATGGCCGGTGCGATGGAGCGCTGGCCCAAAGGCATGGACCTGAAGCGAATCGGTCAGATCGAAAAGGAGTTGGGGCTGATCGCCGATCTGAAATACGAAAAGTATTTTCTGACGGTGCACGATATCGTGAGTTTCGCGCGCTCCAGAAACATTCTCTGCCAGGGGCGAGGTTCAGCGGCGAATTCGATCGTCTGTTATTGCCTGCACGTGACGGAAATCGATCCGGTGCATATGAACATGCTGATCGAGCGTTTCATCTCTCGCGCGCGCAACGAGCCGCCTGATATCGACGTCGACTTCGAGCATCAGCGGCGCGAAGAGGTCATTCAATATATCTACACGAAGTACGGCCGTCATCGGGCGGCCCTGACTGCATCGCTGATTACGTATCACGCGCGTAGTGCGCTGAAAGACGTCGGCAAGGCGCTGGGTCTCGAGGCGTCGTTGATCGAGCGGATCAGCAAGTCGCAACAATGGTGGGACGGCACGGATGCAGTCGCCAAATATCTGGCCGAAGCGGGCTTCGATGCCAACTCGCACATCACGCGGAACCTGATTCGTTTGACCCAGGAGTTGCGCAGCTTTCCGCGTCATCTGTCGCAACACGTCGGCGGTTTTGTGATCGCGAAAGACAAGCTGTCGCGACTCGTGCCGATCGAGAACGCGACGATGAAAGACCGCAGCGTGATCGAATGGGACAAGGACGATATCGACGCGCTCAAGCTGCTGAAAGTCGACGTGCTGGCGCTCGGCATGTTGTCGGCGATCAGACGCGCGCTGGAATTCGTCGCGTTGAGGCGCGGTTTTCCGACGTTCAGGGTGCAGGATATTCCGCGCGAGGATCGCGCCGTCTACGAAATGTGCGGCCATGCCGATACGATCGGCGTATTCCAGATCGAATCGCGTGCGCAGCAAAGCATGCTGCCGCGCCTGAAGCCCAACAAGTACTACGATCTCGTGATCGAAGTGGCGATCGTACGGCCCGGGCCGATTCAGGGCGGCATGGTGCATCCCTATCTGCGCCGCAAGCAGGGGCTCGAACCGGTTGACTACGCGAAGGATGAGTTGCGTCCCGTACTCGAACGTACGCTCGGTGTGCCGATTTTCCAGGAACAGGTCATGCATCTGGCGATGGTTGCGGCGAAATATACCGGTGAGCAGGCCGATCAGTTGCGGCGCGCGATGGCCGCATGGCGGCGCAGCGGCAACCTGGCGAAGTATCAGAAGGATTTGAGCGACCGCATGTCGGCGCGCGGTTATGAACAGGAGTTCATCGACCGTATCTGCAAACAGATCGAAGGCTTCGGCGAGTATGGTTTTCCGGAGAGCCATGCGGCGAGTTTCGCGTTGCTCGTTTATCTCAGCGCGTGGTTGAAGCGCTATGAACCGGCTGCTTTTCTGGCAGGTTTGCTGAACAGTCAGCCGTTGGGGTTTTATTCGCCGTCGCAACTCGTTCAGGATGCGAAGCGTCACGGCGTCAAGGTATTGCCGCCCGACGTGACCCTGAGCGATTGGGAGTCGACATTCGAAAGACGCGGTCATGAAGGACAGCGGATCTCAGCGGACGAAACCTGTTTGCATCGTCAACAGGCCGTACTATCCGCGCAGCAATTGCGCGATCTTTCGCTGCGGCGCCTGACGGTGAGCAGGACGGTCCGGCGCGCGGCACAGCGGTTGACTGCCCGCGTGTTTCAATCGTCGGATACCTATGGCGCTCGCGGTCCCGCCGTGCGCATCGGCATGCATCTGATCAAGGGGCTGGCACAAGGGGCCGCTGAACGCATCATGGCGGCACGCGACGAGGCGCAGTTTACCGATGTCGACGATCTGGCGCGCCGTGCGGCCTTGACGCGGCGCGATCTCGAAGCGCTTGCCGCGGCGAACGCGCTGGTCAGTATCGCGGGACATCGGCGCGAAGCATGGTGGGCCGTGACGGCGCAGCACACGGTGCCCAAACTGCTGCGCGACGCACCGATCGCCGAAGCGCCGCTGCTGTTGCCGCAGGCAGCCGAAAGCCGCGAAATCGTCGACGACTATGCGAGCCTCGGCCTCACGCTCAATCGCCATCCGCTCGCGTTGTTGCGCGCACGCCTTGCTCACCATCGTTTTCGCACGGCCGCCGAACTCGCCGCGTGTCAGCACGGCACGCTGGCGCGAGCGTGCGGCATCGTCACCGTGCGGCAGCGGCCGGGTACGGCAAACGGCACGGTGTTCGTTTCCATCGAAGACGAGACCGGGTCGATCAATGTGATCGTCTGGCCGTCGCTAGTGGAAAAGCAGCGCAAGGTTTTGCTGGGCTCGTCGTTGCTCGCGGTCTACGGCGTTTTGCAGCGCGACGACGGCGTGGCGACCGGCGGCGACCATGCCGGAAATGGCGTGAGCGCAAACCAGGCAGGCAAAGCGAAACGGAAAAACAAAGGCGAGGTGATCCATCTCGTCGCCCATCGCCTTGAGGATCACAGCGAATGGCTCGGTGAACTGGCCACGGCGAGCCGCGATTTTCATTGAGGGCGGCTTGCGGCTGTTAAACCCGCACGTCCGCCATCAGGCCGTCGTGCCGGCGCATCGCACTCATGGCGACACGGGGTGCCGCCGTGGCCAGCCCTATCTGCCAGACGAGGCGTTCTACGCCGACGCGTCACCTCGCCACGGAAACACGGCTAACACTTGCCGGATCGCCGCATCGAACGGTGTGCGGCGGCCGATCCCAAGCGCCTCGAGCCGGCTCGAAGCCAGGTGGCAGTTATGCGGGCGCGGCGTCGCATCGGTCGGCGTGTGTTGCGGCGTCAGATGCGCGCCGACTTGCAACGCTTCGGCAAGGCGCACGGCGATTTCGTACTTGTTCATCGGTTCGTCGCCGGACCATTGCATGATGCCGCGGATCGCGTCGCCCTGCGCATGCCGTTCGAGCATCTGCCGGATCACGAACGCGACGTCCGGCGTGAAGGTGGGATAACGGATCGCCCATGCATCCATGACGGCGGGTTTGCCATCGGGCGCGGCCGACGCGGCGATCGCCGGCACGAGACTCGTCACGGCAGACTCCGCCCAACTGACGATCGGCCCGTACAGCAACGGCAAACGCAGCACGCAGCCGAGGTCGGTCGATTCAGTCAACGCACGCTCGCCTTCGAGCTTGCTGCGCCCATAGGCATTGAGTGGCGCGGGCGCGGAATCGTGCTGGTAGGGCGGGTGCGTGCCGTCGAACACGTAATCGGTGGAGATCGACAGCGTCCATGCGCCGCGCCGGTTCGCCGCCGCGGCAAGGGTGCGCACCGCGTCGACGTTCAGCGCGCGGGCCAGTGCGGGATCATGCTCGCACACGTCCGGCCGACGCTCCGCCGCGGCAATCACGAGCGCGTCCGGCGCTTCGCGCTCGACGAACTGCTCGACTGCCTGCGCGTCGCGAATATCCAGCGCGACCGTGCCCGGCGCCAGCCGGCTGAAAGCTGTAGCGACGACTTGCCAGCCGGTCTGCTGCGCCAGTTCGTCGACGAGCGCGCGGCCAAGCAGCCCTGAGGCACCAATGACGGCAACTTTGAACATGACGTGAACTCGCTCACCGGGCGGCGCCGGACGCGCCGTTTGTCGTGTCGTTTGACGCGCCATTCGCGATGCCCGTCACCGTGTATCCGGCCTCGTCGATGGCGGCCTTCAGCGTCTCAGCCGGTTGCGCCGATTCGACCGCCACGCGCCCGGATGCCAGATCCACGTGGACTTTCGCGGCTTCATCGTGTTCGCGGATTGCGTTCGTAACCGCCGCCACACAGTGCTGGCAGCTCATGCCTTCTACCTGGAATTCGATTGTCATCGGGATTGCCTCGGAAAAATGGATAGTGCGATGGTTGAATTATGCCTGCCGATCCGCAATTGAGTGGTACACCTTCCCATCATGGGAAGGTGTACGATCGACGTACATAGACTGGGGGAAAGAGCCATGAATATCGGTGAAGCAGCCCGCGCGTCGGGCGTCACGGCGAAAATGATTCGCTACTACGAAAGCGTCGACTTGCTGGCGGCGAAATCGCGCACGAGCGCCGGTTACCGCGTATACGGCCCGCAAGAGGTGCATTCGTTGCGCTTCATTCGCCAGGCGCGCCGGCTTGGCTTTCTGGTCGAAGACATTCGACGGTTGCTGGCGCTGTGGCACGACCGCTCGCGCGCCAGTGCCGAAGTGAAGACGATTGCGTTGGAACACGTTGCGGAGCTGGATCGCCGCATCGCTGAACTGACCGACATGCGCGACACACTGGCGCACCTGGCCGACCATTGTCACGGCGACGACCGCCCCGATTGTCCGATCATCGAGCGACTCGCGGATACCGATCTGGTCTCAGGACAGGGTTGTCATCCAATTTGAGATGGTCTTTTGGCGTTCGGCGCAACCTAGTAGCTGAGTTAATTGCGATCCAATCGACATTTGCACCAATATCGTGCGTTAAAATATGGGGCGGTATCGTTTTTTGCAAAAAATCCGTCTCAATTTAAGCGAAATCAACTAGTTACGTGCACCGCTCTCGTGCACCATTCCAAAACGGAATGCACGTCATGCGGGCATTTCACTAGTCAGGTTGCGCTATAGGGCTATAATCCGGGTTAACCCTTTTACGGGAAATCCCTGATGCCCAATCCACCGGGGATTCAATCTGATCCTTGGAGAACATCATGTTTGCATACGTACTTGAAAAGCTGAGCACCTGGTTTGAAACCGCTGAACGCACCCGCCGCGAAGCCTATCTGGCGTCGTCGTCGGATATCGTCCAGCTCGAACAGCGCATCCGCTCGCTCGAAACCAACGGCTACTCGCTGTAAGTTTCAACTGCATCAAGTTTGACCCGGCAGCGCTTGTCGCGCAGCCACGGCAGTAAAAGCGTCAAGCCCCGTCCATGCGGGGCTTTGTCACATCTGGACGTCGAAAATTTCAATCCGACGGCGTCTGCGGGCTATTTGTGGCGAATATCGACTAGCCTCGCGGCGACCGTCGCGGTAAGGTAAAGCGTTTTCTACGAAATCCGGCTTTCCCACACTCAACCGGTCCGCCCATGTCACCTGTCCGCCCGCTCAAATCCCTCCTGGCCGTGACCATTGCAGCCTCGCTGACCACGGTTTTCGCCGTGTCGAGCGCTTGTGCTGCGTCGACCAGTGCGCGCAAGCCGGTGATTCTCGACTCCCAGAACGGCATCAACGACGGCCAGAGCGGCACCGTGCTGCAGACCGCGCCGCTTTCGCATCAGCCGATCGTCGAAGCGCAGCCGATCGCGACGCCGGCCGAACTGGCGCCGAATTCGACAATCCCGATCGTCGTTGCGCCTTATATCCAGTTGCCTGCGGGCGGAGGCATGCCGCTGCCGCAACCGCAGCCTCGTCCAGTGCCTCGGCCGAAATAAGTGCTCGCGACGCGGCCGTTCCCGCCAGCTCTGTTCCATATCCGTTGATCCTTCGGGTGCGCGGCTAATCCCACCGCCTCGTGGACGCCTGCGCGAGCACGCCCGCGATGAACGCGGCCCGCCTTACACGCCGACGACGGCAGCGCGTGATTGCTGGGCGTGAGCACAGGCACGGGATCGGACATATGTGCCGACTCGCTGCGTGCGCCATTGGGGTTTGGGCGCATGGCGCGTGCGAAACCGTCCGACGACAATCATCGCGCGGTCTCTCGCTAGCGACGCGGGCCCCACATCAAGCCCGGCGCCACCGTATCGAACGAAAAACAGAATAAGGAGACATCGAATGCCGACTCACTGGATGCGGCAGGCCGCCGGCGCCTGCGTCACGCTGCTGGCACTGGCCGCGCTGCCTGGCGCCGCGCTCGCCAAAGACACACCGGAGAAGCCCACGCTGACGATGGCAGTCGGTGGTCTGCCGGGCCTCTACTATCTGCCGGTGCTCGCTGCGCAACAGTTGGGCTACTTCAAGGACGAAGGCCTCGACGTCACGCTCGAGGATTTCGCGGGCGGATCGAAGGCGCTGGAAGCGGTGGTGGGCGGCAGCGCCGACGTGGGTGCCGGCGCATTCGAGCACACGCTGTTCATGCAGGAGAAAGGGCAGCACTACCGGGCGTTCGTGTTGATGGGACGCGCGCCGCAGATCGTCGTTGCCGTGTTGAAGTCGAAGGCTGACCAGCTCAAGACTTTGGCGGACTTCAAAGGCGCGAAAGTCGGCGTGAGCGCGCCGGGTTCGTCGACGGATCTCGTGCTCACCGTGGCTTTGCGCAAAGCCGGCGTGCAGCGCAACGAGATTTCGGCGATCGGCGTGGGCAGCGGCGCCTCCGTGCTCGCCGCGGTAAGCGGCGGCCAGATCGACGCGCTCTCCAACGTCGATCCGATGATGACCAAACTGACGCGCAGTGGCGCGATCAAGGTGCTGGTCGATACGCGCACGGTAAAGGGCACGCAAGAGGTATTCGGCGGGACGATGCCGGCGGCGACGCTCTATGCCTCGGACAATTTCATCCAGAAGTATCCGAAGACGACGCAGGCGCTGGCCAATGCAATTGTGCGCGCGGATCACTGGCTGCAGACCGCAAGCGATGCCGATCTGCTGAAGATGGTGCCGCCGGCTTATCTGCTCAACGACTCGGCGCTGTATGTGGAGGCCTTCCACAACGTGCGCGACGCCTATTCTCCGGACGGCTTGATGCCCGCGGACGGTCCGGCGACGTCATTGCGCGCGTTGTCTTCGTTCGATAGCCGGCTCGATCCGAAAAAGATCGACCTGAACGCGACCTATACCAACGACTTCGCCCGGAAGGCTGACGCGCAACTCAAGTAGGCGGCGGCCCGGACTGACTGAGCAGCCGGACCGGCTGCGCGCGTCGTGCGCGCGTGGCCGGTGACAACGTTAGGACGGCTCGACGAACCGCGTAAGCTCGGAGGCCCCAAAAACTCGTAGCCGACAAAAGCTCAGAGCCGAAAAAGCTCGCTTCCCACCACAAGAAGCTCAGTCGCCGCGATACTCCACCTTGAACTGCGCGGCCTTGTCCTCGCCAAGCGTCTTGACGAGCCAGGGCATCTGGTCCTTCAACGTTTTTGCCAGAGTATACGGCGGGTTCAGAATGAACATGCCGCTGCCGAAAAGTCCAAAACCATCTTCTGGCGGATTGCTGACAGTCAGACTCACGTGCAGCCAGTTCCGGTCCTGCAGCTTCTTCAGTTGATCGGGGAAGCGCTGCGACTCAGGGCGTCTCACCTGCGGATACCAGACCGCATACGTACCGGTCGGAAACCGCTTCAGGCTTTCTTCGACGCAGCGCAGTGTGCGCGTGTAGTCGCGCTTGTCCTCATACGACGGATCGAGCAGCACCAGCGCGCGGCGTGGGGCCGGCGGCAACAAGGCAAGAATGCCGTCGAAGCCGTCCCCCGCATAGAGCATGGCGCGGCGGCCCGCGTCGCGGAAATTGTGGCGCAGCACGTCGATTTCGGTGGTGTGCAGCTCGAACAGACGCATGCGGTCCTGTTCGCGCATCTGCCGCCACGCGATATACGGCGAGCCGGGATAGAAGCGCAGCTGGCCGTCCGGATTGAGCGCGCTCACTTCGTCGACGTAGTCGGCGAACATCGGCGGCAGATCGTTGCGTCCCCACAGTTTGCCGATGCCGGTCTGGAACTCGCCGGTTTTGGTCGCGTAACCTTCCTTCAGCGAGTAGACGCCGGCGCCCGCATGCGTGTCGATATACCAGTAGGACTTGTCCTTCTGACCGAGGTAGCGCAGGAGCTGCAACACGACGGCGTGTTTCAGAACGTCGGCGTGATTGCCTGCATGAAAGGCGTGGCGGTAGCTGAGCATGATGAGGAGACGCTGAAAGAGGGCGTGCCGCTCCAGGGCGGATTCGGCGATGCGGCTGCAATGTGGCTGCACAACGCGGACATATAGCGCCGGTGTGCAGCGCGGTCGCGTATTGTACGCGACGCCGCGTCGCGCCCCGCGCATTGCAGCGAGCTCCACGCGTAACACAGCCGCGCTACCGCCACGGCAATGTTACGCGGTCGCGCGAGTCCGGTCAGTCGTGGGCGTCGCCGATAATTTCCTCGATTCGGGTTTTGATCTCCGGTGTGATCCGCTCGGCCACCTCGGCGGACTTCATGTTCTCGCCGATCTGTTCAACCCGCGACGCACCTGTGATCACCGTACTCACATTGGGATTCTTCAGAATCCAGCCAATGGCGAGCTGACCGACGGTGCAGCCCAACTCATCCGCCACTTCGCCGAGCTTGCCGACCACGTTGTTCTTGCCGGCGTCGGTGACCTGCTTGCGCAGCCAGTCGTAGCCCTGCAATTGCGCGCGGCTGTCGGCCGGCACGCCGTCGCGGTATTTGCCGGTCAGCAGGCCGGATGCAAGCGGGCTCCAGGTGGTCAGCCCGAGGCCGATATCCTCGTAAAGCCGCTTGTATTCCTGCTCGACGCGGTTGCGATGGAACAGGTTGTACTGCGGCTGCTCCATGACCGGCTTGTGCAGATGATGCCGTTCCGCGATGTCGTAAGCAGCGCGGATTTCATCGGCGCTCCATTCGGACGTGCCCCAGTACAGCGCCTTGCCGCGAGTGATCATGTCGCTCATGGCCCAGACGGTTTCCTCCACCGGCGTGTTCGGGTCGGGACGATGACAGAACACCAGATCGACATAGTCGAGCTGCAGCCGTTTGAGCGACGCGTCGATCGCGTTCAGCAGATATTTGCGGTTCAGCGTGTGGTACTGGTTCGGCGCTTCCGCGAGTCCCCAGAAGAATTTCGTCGACACCACGTAGCTCACGCGCGGCCACGCCAGCTCCTTGAGCGCCTGGCCCATGATCTCTTCGGACTTGCCGCCGGCATAGACCTCGGCGTTGTCGAAGAAGTTGACTCCCGCGTCGCGCGCGGCCGCGAGCGATTCGCGCGCCGCGTGGGTGTCCACCTGATTGCCGTAGGTGACCCACGAGCCGATGGACAGCTCGCTGACTTGCAGGCCGGAACGGCCCAGACGTCGATAATTCATGCATTGCTCCTTGTTGGTGATGCCACCGGAATCCCGCCGAAAACGTCCAGTTTAAAGAGATACGCTTCGATGTGCTTTTAACCGATGGAGTTCACACGGTTCATGCACAATAGCAGCGTTGGCCGCAGTGCAGCATTCGGCCGAACGGCCTATGCCGTTTGGCTGACTTCACGCCGCCCGCGGCCCGTGGTCTCATTGCTCATCAACTGCATGGAGGTTCTAGATGTCGTCAACGAACACGAATCTGAATGGCAAGGTTGCGGTGGTTACTGGCGCCGCAAGCGGCATCGGCAAGCAGATTGCGCTGACTCTTTCCGCGGCGGGCGCGGCTGTCGCGATCGCCGACCTGAATCAGGACGGAGCGAACGCCGTCGCTGAAGAAATCAAGAAGGGCGGCGGCAAGGCAATCGGCGTGGCGATGGACGTCACGAACGAAGACGCCGTCAATCAAGGCATCGACAAAGTGGCCGCGGAACTCGGTTCGGTCGATATTCTCATTTCCAACGCCGGCATCCAGATCGTTAACCCGATCGAAAACTATTCGTTTTCAGACTGGAAAAAAATGCAGGCGATCCACGTGGACGGCGCCTTCCTGACCACCAAGGCCGCGCTCAAGCACATGTACAAGGACGATCGCGGCGGCATCGTGATCTACATGGGCTCGGTCCACTCGCACGAAGCGTCGCCGCTCAAATCGGCCTATGTGACGGCCAAGCACGCGCTGCTGGGTCTCGCGCGTGTGCTGGCTAAAGAAGGCGCAAAGCACAACGTGCGCTCGCATGTCGTGTGTCCTGGTTTCGTGCGCACGCCGCTCGTCGACAAGCAGATTCCCGAACAGGCCAAGGAACTGGGCATCAGCGAGGAAGACGTGGTGAAGCGCGTCATGCTGGGCGGCACGGTCGACGGTGTCTTCACCACGGTGGAAGACGTCGCGCAAACGGTGCTGTTCCTGTCCACCTTCCCGACGGCGGCGCTGACCGGCCAGTCCTTTATTGTGAGCCACGGCTGGTATATGCAATAAGGAGGTGCCTATGGCGCAACGCAATCTCAAGCGGGCGCGCGTCGGCGCGCCCGGCGACGGGGAAGGCGAGGGCGCCGGTCCGGCGCCCGCCGCGCATCCCGGCCGGCACCTCCATTTGCCCAACTACGAAACCGTTGCCTTGATGCTGCAAGGCGGCGGCGCATTGGGCGCCTATCAGGCTGGCGTCTTTCAAGGACTTTACGAAGCAGGCATCGAGCCGAACTGGCTGGCCGGCATTTCGATCGGCGCGTTGAATACGGCGATCATTGCCGGCAATCCGCCCGAAAAGCGGGTCGAACGGCTGTTGCAATTCTGGGAGACGATTTGCCAGCCGGCCTTCGGGCCGCCGTTGCCCGCGTTTATCGAACACGCGCTCTTCAATTCCAGCGACGCCGTACGTAAGGCCTTTACAGCAACGCAGGCAATCGGCGCCATCGTCGAGGGGCAAAAGGGCTTTTTCGTGCCGCGCTTTCCGCCGCCGTTGCCCACCGTGTCCGGGCCGCCGCAACTGGCCAGCTACTACGACACCACGCCGTTGAAGGCCACGCTCGAAGCGTTCTGCGATTTCGATCGGATCAATTCGAAGGAAATGCGCGTCTCAGTGGGAGCGGTCAATTGCGGCACGGGGAATTTCGCGTACTTCGATAACACGCATACGACGCTTAGGCCCGAGCATTTCATGGCGTCAGGCGCGTTGCCGCCCGGCTTCGCGGCGGTCGAGATCGACGGCCAGTACTACTGGGATGGTGGCTTGATGTCGAACACGCCGCTCTACGAAGTGATCCAGTCCACGCCGCGTCGTGACACGCTCGCCTTCCAGGTCGATCTGTGGAGCGCGATCGGGCCGGTGCCGGACAACATCACCGACGTGCAAGGGCGCGTGAAGGACATCCAGTATTCGAGCCGCACGCGTCTCGTGACCGATATGCTGCAACGGTCGCAGCGGTTCCGGCACGTGTTGCGCGAGGTGCTGGATCGCGTGCCGTCCGATCAGCGTGACGATCCGTGGTGCAAGCTTGCCGAAGATCTGTCGTGTTCGAAGCGCTACAACGTGATCCATCTTATCTACCGGCACAAGGAGTACGAAGGGCACTACAAGGACTTCCAGTTCGGTCTGTCGACAATGCGAGAACATTGGCAAAGCGGTTTGGAAGATATCCGCCATTCGCTCGCGCAACCGGATTGGCTCGACATGCCGGATAACGATGCGGGTTTTGTTACGCACGATATCCATCGGGATTCGCGCTGAAGGAGCCACGGGTCCGAGTGGCGCATGACTGAATGAAGTGGGTCGCGGCAATCGTGGCAGTCCTTGCTTGTGTCGAAAGCGGCCTTGCTCGAGCAACAGGCAACAAGCAAGTTGCAAACGCAATCAGGCCGCAAACAAAAACGGCGCCCTAAAAAGGGCGCCGTTTTCACAAGCATTTCCAGCGGAGCGGGTGCAATGAATGCCCGCGCCCGCCAATACCTTACTTCAACACGTGAGCGACCGCGTTAGCCACCACGTCGAGGTTGCGCGTATTCAGCGCAGCCACGCAGATGCGACCGGTGCTCACGGCGTAGATGCCGAACTCTTCGCGCAGACGGTCCACTTGCGGGGCCGTCAGACCCGAGTACGAGAACATGCCGCGCTGCGCGTTCACGAAGCTGAAGTCGCGATCCACGCCGCTCGCCTTCAGACGCTCGACCAGACCGTTGCGCATGGCGCGGATACGGTCACGCATTTCGGCCAGTTCGGTTTCCCACGTGGCGCGCAGTTCCGGCGACGCGAGCACTGCCGCGACCACCGAGCCGCCATGCGTCGGCGGGTTCGAGTAGTTCGTGCGGATCACGCGCTTGAGTTGCGACAGCACGCGAGCGGCTTCTTCCTTGCTTGCCGTGATGATCGACAGCGCGCCGACGCGCTCGCCGTACAGCGAGAACGACTTCGAGAACGACGACGACACGAACACGTTCAGTTCCGATGCAGCGAAGAGACGCACTGCCGCGGCGTCCGCTTCGATGTTGTCGCCGAAGCCTTGATACGCGATGTCGAGGAACGGTACCAGATTGCGCGCCTTGACCACTTCGACAACCTGCTTCCATTGCTCGACGCTCAGGTCCACGCCGGTCGGGTTGTGGCAGCACGCGTGCAGCACGACGACAGTGCCGGCGGCGTAGCTGTTCAGCGCGCTCAACATGGCGTCGAAATTCACGCCGTGCGTGTGCGCATCGTAGTACGGGTACGACACGACTTCGAAGCCTGCGCTTTCGAACAGCGCGCGGTGGTTTTCCCAACTCGGATCGCTGATCGCGACCTTGGTGTTCGGGTTCAGGCGCTTCAGGAAGTCCGCGCCGATCTTCAGCGCGCCCGTGCCGCCCAATGCTTGCGCCGTTACGACGCGGCCCGCTGCGAGCAGCGGCGAGTCGTTGCCGAGCAGCAGTTTCTGCACGGCGGCGTCGTAAGCGGCAATGCCTTCGATCGGCAGATACCCGCGCGGCAGCGCGGCTTCGACGCGAGCCTTTTCGGCGTCGCGCACGGCGCGCAGCAGCGGAATCTTGCCTTCTTCGTTGAAGTACACGCCGACGCCAAGGTTGACCTTGGTGGTGCGCGCATCGGCGTTGAAGGCTTCGTTCAGGCCCAGAATCGGGTCGCGGGGAGCAAGTTCGACGGCGGAGAACAGAGACATGATGGGTGGGCAGCAGTAGTGAGAAGAGGGCGGCTTCGATCGCGGACGGCCGGGCCAGCGGCGTCCGACGCAAAACGCGGACAGGCGGCGGACAACGGCGAGCGAGCGCAACTCCGCATTGTAACGAATTCGCGACCGTTTTTCGGACGCCAACGCCGCTCGTAGAGATTTTTTTGCTTGAAAAACAGGCACTCCGACGCCACCTGGCAATAGCGGCGCTGCCTGGCAGGCCGCGCGGAGAAGCCCAGCGAGCGGCACGCAACCAAGCGTGGCCATGGCTTGTAGTGAGCGTCGGCTGCCATGACCAGAAGCCGCGAGAAGCCGCGCGGCTGCTCCAAAGGGCCGTACCATCGCGTCGGACCCTACCCACGCGAGCGGCCCCAAACCCTACGCAGACCCGCTCGGTCTTCGATTCCCGCAACCCGTTAGAATAGTTCTTTGCCCAAGGCCCGGTGCCGCCCCCCATGTCCGAACAACATCTGACTGAAGCCGAAGAAACGCTCGACGAATCCAAATTCGTCAGGTTCGAAGGCTCGCCGTTTCAGCTCTACCAGCCGTATCCGCCCGCCGGCGATCAGCCCACGGCGATCGACACGCTCGTCGAAGGCGTCGAGGACGGCCTCGCGTTCCAGACGCTGCTCGGCGTGACCGGTTCCGGCAAGACCTTCACGATGGCCAACACGATCGCGCGGCTCGGCCGCCCGGCCATCGTGTTCGCGCCGAACAAGACGCTCGCCGCGCAGCTCTATTCGGAATTCCGCGAGTTCTTCCCGCGCAACGCGGTCGAGTACTTCGTCTCGTACTACGACTACTACCAGCCGGAAGCGTACGTGCCGCAGCGCGATCTGTTCATCGAGAAGGACTCGTCGATCAATGAACATATCGAACAGATGCGGCTGTCGGCCACCAAGAGCCTGATGGAGCGGCGCGACGTGGTGATCGTGGCGACCGTGTCGGCCATTTACGGTATCGGCAATCCATCCGAATACCACCAGATGATTCTGACGCTGCGCACCGGCGACAAGCTCGGTCAGCGCGACATCATCGCGCGGCTGATTGCCATGCAATACAACCGCAACGAAGCCGACTTCCAGCGCGGCTCGTTCCGCGTGCGTGGTGACACGATCGATATTTTCCCGGCGGAGCACGCCGAGATGGCGGTGCGCGTCGAACTGTTCGACGACGAAGTCGAAACGCTGCAACTGTTCGATCCGCTCACCGGCCGCGTGCGTCAGAAGATTCCGCGTTTCACGGTGTATCCGTCGTCGCATTATGTGACGCCGCGCGATACCGTGGTGCGCGCGGTCGAAACGATCAAGAACGAACTGCGCGAGAGGCTCGAATTCTTCTATAGCGGCGGAAAGCTGGTTGAAGCGCAGCGGCTCGAACAGCGCACGCGCTTCGATCTGGAAATGTTGCAGGAGCTGGGCTTCTGCAAAGGCATCGAAAACTATTCGCGGCACTTCTCCGGCGCCGCGCCCGGCGAGCCGCCGCCTACGCTGGTCGACTACCTGCCGTCGGACGCGATCATGATGCTCGACGAATCACACGTGCTGATCGGCCAGTTGAACGGCATGTACAACGGCGACCGTGCGCGTAAGGAGAATCTGGTCGATTACGGCTTCCGTCTGCCGTCGGCGCTCGACAACCGGCCGCTCAAGTTCAACGAGTTCGAACGCAAAATGCGCCAGGTGGTGTTCGTGTCGGCCACGCCGGCCGACTACGAGCAGAAGACGGCAGGGCAGGTGGCGGAGCAACTGGTGCGTCCGACTGGCCTCGTCGATCCGGAAATCGAGGTGCGGCCGGCGCGCAGCCAGGTCGACGACGTGCTCGGCGAGATCAACGAGCGCGTCAAGGTGGGCGACCGCGTGCTGGTCACGGTGCTGACCAAGCGCATGGCCGAGCAGTTGACGGAGTTTCTGGCTGATCACGGCGTCAAGGTGCGCTATCTACACAGCGACATCGACACGGTGGAGCGCGTCGAAATCATCCGCGATCTGCGTCTCGGCACCTTCGACGTTCTGGTGGGGATCAACCTGTTGCGCGAAGGGCTGGATATTCCGGAAGTGTCGCTGGTCGCGATTCTCGATGCGGACAAGGAAGGTTTTCTGCGCGCTGAGCGCTCGCTGATCCAGACCATCGGACGGGCGGCGCGGAATGTGAACGGCAAAGCGATTCTCTACGCGGACAAGGTCACCGACTCGATGCGTCGCGCGATCGACGAAACCGAGCGGCGGCGTAACAAGCAGATCGCCTTCAACCTCGAGAACGGCATTACGCCGCGCGGGGTGGTCAAGCGCATTCGCGACATTATCGACGGCGTGTACAACGTCGACGATGCTCGCGCCGAACTGAAGGAACAGCAGGCGCGCGCGAAATTCGAGGACATGTCCGAGAAGCAGCTTGCCAAGGAACTCAAGCGCCTCGAAAAGCAGATGATGGAGCACGCCAAGAACCTCGAGTTCGAGAAGGCCGCGCAGACCCGCGACCAACTCGCGTTGCTGCGCCAGCGCGTGTTCGGCGCGAACGTCGGCGACCACGTGTCGGGCGTCGACTAGTCGTCCTTCCGCCTCGGGGCGCGGCAACGTGCCGCGCCCTGTCGATCAATGCCGGGCACTCGCCCGGCCTCGCATCATTCCATTCCAGCACTTTCTTAAGACCGCCTTAAGACCCTGCTGCCACAAGGCTTTGCGTGCGTTCTGATTTGTTCTCCCTTGCGATCGATGATAAACTCGACCAATATTGAGAATGGTTCGCATTAACGTTCGTACTGCCGCCTGGCTGGCGATCGATCGCGGTGCTCAACGCCCGCGACCGCTGCATCGAGGTATGCGCGACGCACTGTTCCAATGGGTTCGATTCCAGTCTGATAAAAACAAGGAGTTTCAATGCGGATTTCTTCATTTGTGCGCGGTGGCGCAGCAGCGCTGGCCGCAGTGGCGGCTTTCTCGGCAGCGGCGGCGGAATATCCGATCGGCAAGCAGCAGATTCATGGCGGCATGGAAATCAACGCGGTCTATCTGCAGCCGATCACGATGGAACCCGAAGGCATGATGCGCAAAGCCTCGGATTCGGACATCCACCTCGAAGCGGACATTCACGCGGTCAAGAACAACCCGACCGGTTTCGCCGAAGGCGACTGGATGCCGTATCTGCAAGTGCACTATGAACTGACGAAAGCCGGTTCGACCCAGACGCAGAAGGGCGACCTGATGGCGATGGTCGCCAACGACGGTCCGCACTATGGCGACAACGTCAAGCTGCAAGGCCCGGGCAAATATCACCTGAAGATGATCGTCGAGGCGCCGATGCAAACGGGCCATATGGCTTTCGGCCGCCACGTCGACAAGGAAACCGGCGTGGGTCCGTGGTTCAAGCCGATCACGCTCGAATACGACTTCACCTTCGCCGGAATCGGCAAGAAGGGCGGCTACTGATCGCCGCGCGTGAGTGAATGACCGAATGAGCTGAGCGAGCCAATGCAGCAGGCGGCGCGTTGGCGGTTGAATGCCAACGCGCCGCGTTTTCCGGAAGGGCTAATGAGAATCAACCGAAAGATCGCGATCTTCGCCGCCACGGCTTTGCTGGCGGGCGCGGCCCATGCAGCCGACCTGCCGACCTTCAAGCTGGAAATGAACGACGGCAAGCTGAACCCGGCCCGCATCGAAGTGCCGGCGGGGCAGCGTATCAAGATCGAAGTGCGCAACACCGGCAAAGGCGCGGCCGAATTCGAAAGCGTGCAATTGCGCAAAGAAAAGGTGTTGGCGCCGGGCGCGGATTCGTTCGTCGTGATCGCGCCGCTCGAGCCGGGCGAATACAAGTTTTTCGACGATTTCCACCAGCAGGCGCAGGGCGTCATCGTCGCGAAGTAGTGGCTTGGGACGCGAGCGCCGGCCGTCATCAGGTCCGCGTTCGCTGGAAGCAGAAGCAGGTAGAGGGAGAGCTTGATGGGTCAGATTCTATTCATCGTATGGCGGGAAAGTGTCGAGGCGTTGCTGGTCGTCGGCATCCTGTACGCGTGGCTGAAAAATGGCGACGACGACGCGCGCCGCGGTTTGCCGTACCTGTGGGGCGGCGTGGCGGCTGGCGTGATAGCGGCGGTGGCGCTCGGCGCCGCGCTGGTCGGCTTCACCGAAGTGCTCTCCGGTAACGCGCAGGATTATTTCCAGACCGCGATGGTGCTGGTCGCCTGCGTGCTGATCGTGCAAATGGTGCTGTGGATGAAGCGGCACGGCCGCACGCTCAAGCGCGACATGGAACAGTCGCTGCAAAAGAGCCAGCGCGATTCGAACTGGTGGGGCGTCGCATTGCTGGTGGCGTTGGCCATTGCGCGTGAAGGCAGCGAGACGGTGATCTTTCTGTACGGGCTCGGCTTCGGCCAGTCGGGTCACGTGGACGCCAGCCAGACGCTCGCGGTCGTGATCGGCCTGGCGCTCGCATTCCTGACCTTCTACGTGCTGCAACTGGGCGGCAAGATCTTCTCGTGGCGGCTCTTTTTCCGCATCACGGAAATCATGCTGCTGTTTCTCGGCGCGGGTCTGTTCCAGACCGGTGTCGACAAGCTGATCGACAAGGAAATCCTGCCGACGATCGTCGACCAGATGTGGAATTCATCGGCGATCCTCGATGATTCGAGCACCTTCGGTTCGCTGGTCGCCACGCTCACCGGCTATCGCGCTCACCCGGCGCTGATGAATCTGATCGCCTATGTGGCGTATTGGGCGGTCGTCTATCTGCTGGTGCGCCGCGCGAATCGCAAGCCGGCGCCGCAAGCCGCCGGGCGCACGGCATGAGCACGGTCATGACCCGTCCGGGGCGCCTCGCGGCGGCCGGGCAGTGGATGCAACGTCACGGTGCCGCGATTCGCGGCATTCAGTGGGTCGTGGTGGCGGTGTACGCGTTTCTGATTCTGGTGCCGGCCGTGATGCCGCTGCCGGACGACACGGCGCACCTGTGGAACAACCTGACGCTCGCCGCGCAGTTCGTGTTCTGGGGTATCTGGTGGCCGTTCGTCTTGCTCTCGATGGTCATGCTCGGCCGCGTCTGGTGTGGCGTGCTGTGCCCCGAAGGCGCGCTCGCCGAATTCGCCAGCAAATACGGGCGAGGCTGGGCGATTCCACGCTGGATGCGCTGGGGCGGCTGGCCGTTCGTCGCGTTCGGCATCACCACCATCTACGGACAGATGGTGAGCGTCTACCAGTATCCGAAGGCCGTGCTGCTGGTGTTGGGCGGCTCGACTTTCGCGGCGATGATCATCGGCTTGCTATACGGACGTGAGAAGCGTGTCTGGTGCAAGTATCTGTGCCCCGTCAACGGGGTTTTTTCGCTTCTGGCGCGCCTCGCGCCGTTCCACTACAAAGTCGATGAAGATGCATGGCGCCGCTCCTACAAGAACGGCGAGCATGGGCATCGCGTGATTCCAATCAATTGCGCGCCGCTCGTGCCGTTGCGCAATATGAAGGGCGCGTCGGACTGCCATATGTGCGGACGATGCAGCGGCCACCGCGACGCGATTGCGTTGACGTGGCGCGCGCCGTCGTCGGAAGTGGTCCAGTTGGGCGACAAGCAGGCCAATGCGTGGGATACCGCGTTGATCCTCTATGGCCTGCTCGGCATCGCGATCGGCGCGTTCCACTGGACCGCGTCGCGCTGGTTCATCGATCTGAAGATGTTCTTCGCGAATTGGCTGGTCGATCACGACATCACCTGGCCGCTCGACACCAACGCGCCGTGGTTCCTGTTCACGCATTACCCTGAACAGAACGACGTGTTCTCGTGGCTCGACGGCACGATGGTGATCGGCTACATCCTCGCCACGGCACTGGTGTACGGCACCGCGCTGCTAGTGCTGCTGATGGGCGCGACGCGCATGCTGGGGCGCTTCAATACCGTGCGTCTGCATCATTTGACGCAAGGGCTGATTCCGATTGCCGGCGCGGGCGTGTTCCTCGGCCTGTCCGCTACCACGCTGTCGCTGTTGCGCGCGGAGCATGTGTCGTTGTGGTGGGCGTCGGATATGCGCATCGCGATTCTGGCAATTGCCAATCTGTGGAGCGCATGGCTCGCCTGGCTCGTCACGCGCCGCTATAGCGAGCGTTTCGTTCAACGCGGCCTCGCGATGGTGTGGTTTGCCGCGGCACTGGCCGTGGTCGATAGCGCGTGGTGGTTGATGTTCTGGGGCTGGGCTTCGAAGTAGCGCATTCAACGCTTACGGTCGCAGTAGTTAGCGCCGGCACAAAACAAAAAGCCGTGGAGATGACAACATCCCACGGCTTTTCCATTTTCCGCATGATCGGCACACGGCGTTGCGTGCTGCCGTATCGAGTGAGAACCAAAAAAAGCGGCCTGGCTTGCTGCGACGGCTGGCTTGGTGTCTGCACGAAGGGGTCTAGTTCTCACGTGCAAGCCGTCGTGGCTGGCTACTGCCCAACACCTCTCTGGGAGGTGGTCCCCACAATACCCGGTACTGACTGCTATTCGTTCCTACTTCGTCAGGATCAGCTTGCCTAAGCGCGTTGCCCGCAACTGATAGGTCTCGCCGTTATGCACGATGCTGACGTGGCTATGTCCTTGCAACAGAGCGTCGCTCCGTACGACTCGCTCCGACGTCTCACCCGAACCGTTAGTCCGATCCGCGCCAGGTTTCTGGCCGGTTGCCGATGCCGTTGCCGTCGACGTTTTCGGGCGGCTGGTCAGCGCGGCCGCCGGGCGGCGCAGGCTGAGTGTGGAAGGGCGCGTGGGATCGGTCATTCGTTTTAGCTGTTGGTCGATTCGATGGATTAATTCTAAATGATAACTATTCCCATTTACAAGGAAGAGAAATTGATCGGATTTGATTTTCGATAGTCTGTGGGGAGGAGAGGCGGAACGGCGGAGGAGTTTGCAGCAAGACCGCCAGCTCGTTCGGCGGTCTTGCGCTCAATGGCGAGCAGCGTGCCCGCGCGACATTCAATGCAGCGTGCCGGGCTCCTGTTTCGTTTGCACATACTGGCGAATCAGCCGAACGGTATCGATATCGTTCTCCCGATATGCCGACTTCACGATCTCCTGCGTCTGATGCGCGTCGGGATCGGTCGATTCGGGCAGCGTGGTCGCGTACTCGAAGCGCAGGAACAGTTGCAGTTCGTCCGGTTGCTCGATCGTCATGGTGAGCGAGCCGCCGACGTGATCGGCCGTCGGCAGAATGTCGTAGCGCACGCTCTGGCTCTCCTCCAGCGTGACGCGGTCGCGCACCGTGGCCTGGCCATAGTGCAACTCCCGTTCGAGGACGTTGCCTTCGCGCGAAAGAATCGTGCAACTATCGAGCCCCATCACGAACAGTTGCGGCTGTTCGGCACGCAGCACGAGACCCTCCCACAACTGCTCGCGGGTCATCGATTCGACAAACGGATTCAACGGGTCGTTGATCTGGATAAGGTGTTCGAAATTCAAAACGACGGCTTCCTATGAAAGCGTTTAAGCGACGGCGAGCCCCGAACGGATCGTGATCGAATGCGTGAGGATCTTGTGAACCGGGCACTGATTGGCGATTTGCAAGAGCCGTTCCCGCTGTTCGTCGGACAGATCGCCTTCGAGCACGATCCTGCGATCGATGGTCGTGCCCGCGTCGCCGGTTTCGAGCGAGAGCGTCACGCGCACGTCGGCGAGCGGCCAGTCCTTGCGCTGGGCGTACATCTTCAGCGTGATCGACGTGCAAGCACCGAGGCTCGACAGCAGCAGCGAGACGGGTGTCGGCCCGCGATCACCGCCGCCGAGCGACTCGGGTTCGTCGGCAAGCCATGTGTGCGTGCCGTCGTCGAAAAGAACCTGGAAATTCGTCGAACCGATGTGTGCGGTGACGGTGGACTCTGCCATGCGCGCTCCTGAACAGGGACGGAAATCGCCGCGCGCCACGGCCCGTTATCAGTGAACGGCGTGGCGCGCGGCCTGAATTGCTATTGTGAACGAATTTACCGGCCTTCGCGCCTCGGGTTGCGCCGCGGACGGGCCGTGCCGCGCCCGTCGACGACTCAATGCGTGATCGCGCCCATGCGCCCCGCCTGGTAATCAACGACAGCCTGGCGAATCTCGTCTTCCGTATTCATCACGAACGGGCCGTAGCGCACCACAGGCTCCTTCAGCGGCACGCCGCCGAGCAGCAGCACATCGAGTGGCTCCGCACCGGCCGTGAGCGTCACGGAGTCGCCATCGTTCTGAAACACGACCATTTTCTGCGCGTCGATTTCCTGACGCGCTTCGCCTTCACCGTAGAAGCCCTTGCCGGACAGGCTATAGGCAAACACGCGATAGTCGGCCGGCACCGGCTGCCGGATCGTCGCGCCCGGTTGCAGCGAGAAATGCTGGTACAGGATCGGCGTACGCGTTTCGATTGCCGCTTTGACGCCGAGCGCCTCGCCGGCGATCACCTTGACGCGCACTTTGCCGTCCGCGGAGGTCGCCACGGGAATGCTCGACGACGGGATTTCCTGGTAGCGCGGCTCGATCATCTTGTCGCGCCGCGGCAGATTCACCCAGAGTTGCAGGCCGTGCACGCGTCCGCCGGTGCGGATGAACGACGGATCCGGCATCTCGCTGTGCACGACGCCCGCGCCCGCGGTCATCCATTGGACATCGCCGGCGTGCAGGGTGCCGGAATGGCCGGCCGAATCTTTGTGGCCGAACTGTCCCTCGAGCACATACGTGACCGTTTCGAAGCCGCGATGCGGATGGTCGGGCGCGCCTTTGGCCTCGCCCGGCGCGTAGTCGATCGGGCCCATTTCATCGAGCAGCAGGAACGGATCGAAGTCCATCAGCAGGCGGGTCGGAAACGGGCGGTGGACGATAAAGCCGCCACCCTCGGTCGTGCGAACGGCCGGGAACGTGCGTTCGATCGTGCGGGTCGTGCTCATCAAAGTCACCTCAAATAATGGGGAATAGCGTTATTTTTGAAACATGGAGCTATTATAGGGACCGTTTTCCGGGGTGCCAGCCGCCCTCACGCAATGGATTGTTCTATTACTGGAACGATGAGATGAAGATCGATTCACATAATCTGAATGACCTGATGTATTTTTCGCAGGTTGTCGAACACGGCGGGTTTTCGGCCGCCGAACGCGTGCTGGGGATTTCCAAATCTCGCCTGTCACGCCGTCTGACCGAGCTGGAAGCGTCGCTCGGCGTGCGGCTGTTGCAGCGATCCACGCGCAAGCTGGCGCTGACCGAAGCCGGGCAATTGTTCTACCAGCATTGCCAGGCGATGCTGAGCGAGGCGCAGGCGGCCGTGAACGTTGTCCAGCAACTGCGCTCGTCGCCGCGCGGCACGGTGCGCGTCAGCGTCCCGGTCACGATCTCGCAGACCATCCTGTCGCAGATCCTGCCCGAATTCATGCATCGCTATCCGGAAGTGCGGGTGGTGATGCGCGTGACGAACCGCGTGGTCGATCTGTTCGAGGATTCGATCGACGTCGCGCTGCGAGTGCGCTCGGATCCGCCGGAAAACGCCAATATCGTGGTGCGGCCGCTGTGGCGCACGCAGCAGATGCTGGTCGGCGCGCCGAGCATGTTGCAACAGAATGCGCCGCCATTGCTGCCAGCCGATCTGAACGGTTTCGAAACGCTCGACGTGCCGACCGGCGACGGACGCCACGTCTACAACCTGATCGCGCCCGACGGCACGCGTCATGCACACGAACACGAGCCGCGCCTCGTGACCGCCGATCTGATGACGATTCGTGAAGCGGTGCTCGCCGGCGTCGGCATTGCCGCGCTGCCGGAGATGATGTATGGCGCGGCGCTGCGAGCCGGCCAATTGTCGCCGGTTATGCCGGGCTGGACGTTTCCGACGCCGCAGTTGTACGCCGTATTCGTGTCGCGGCAGGGGATGGTGCCGGCCGTGCGCGCCTTTGTCGATTATCTGGTTGAGATGCTCGATCCTGACGACGGTAAACACATCGCGGGCGAGTGTCCCGCGCGCGAGGTAAATGTCGTTGCCGCGCAGCCGATGTTTGCAATTGCGCCATAGCACTTCTTACAGACCGCAACATCGCTTTTAGCATTTAAGCGTGGCCTGTCATGAGTACTTTCAATGGCCGTTTGCTTGAATGCGCGCGCGGACGGGCCTATAGTGAAATCCCTTCGCTAAGGAGTCTCTTATGCGGAAACTCATGGCCGCTATCATAGCGGGCCTGATAGGGCTGACCGCGCTGTCCGTGTCGATCACGGCTGTCGCATGCGGTGATTCGACGAGCTATCAATCTTCGAACGATGGCAAATGATCCCGCCGCCCGAAGGCGCCGAGTGCGCACAAAAAAAGGCCTTCATCTGACGATGAAGGCCTTTTACTTTTTGGCCCTTGTTTCAAGGGCTTTTTACTGTGTCACCTGGCTTTCGGTTGCGTAACGAAGCCGATCTTCGTAAGGCCGCCGGCTTGTGCCGCCGACATCACTTCCGCCACTTTCTCGTATGGAACCTTGCGGTCCGCATCCAGATGCAGCTCAGGTTGCGGGTTCGCTTGCGCGGCCTCTGCAATCTTCGCGCGCAGTGCGGCGTCGTCGAGCTTCTTGTCGTCCCACATGACGTTGCCGTCCGCGTCGACCGTGACCGTCACTTGCGCGGGCTTGGTGTCTTCCTTCTGACTGCTTGCGTGCGGCAGATCGATTTTGACCGCATGACGAATCACCGGAATCGTCACCATGAAGACGATCAGGAGAACCAACATCACGTCGACGAGCGGCGTCATGTTGATTTCGTTCATCAGGCCGTCGTCATCGTCGCCGGCGAAGGGGCTCATTGCCATCGGAGTGCCTCGTCGATCAGTTCGTGCGCGCGGCAAGACGCAGGCCGTCGCCGCGCTTGGACGACGACAGGCGTGCGCCCGTCACGAAGAATGCATGCAGGCCGTGCGCAAAACGGCTCAGTTTGGCGACCACCGCCTTGTTGGCGCGCGTCAGTGCGTTGTAGCCGAGCACCGCCGGAATCGCGACGAAGAGGCCGAACGCGGTCATGATCAACGCTTCGCCGACCGGACCGGCCACCTGATCGATCGACGACTGGCCGCTCGCGCCGATGGCTAGCAGCGCGTGATAGATGCCCCACACCGTGCCGAACAGACCGACGAACGGCGCCGTGCTGCCGATCGACGCGAGAATCGCGAGCCCGCTCTGCATGCGCGCGACGCTTTCGTCCATCGTGTCCTTCAGGCAGCGCGTGACCCAGTCCGACACGTCCATGCGGTCGTGCAGATGCGGCTGCGTCTGATGATGATGATCGGCCGCTTCCTGGCCCGACAGCGCCAGCGCGAGGAACGGATTGTCCTGCGGCGTCGACGACCCGGCGCCGAGCTTCTTCACGCCGTCGGCGAGGTCGTCCGAATGCCAGAATGCCTGCTCGGCATTCTTCGTGAGGCGGTTCAGGCGCATCACGTTCCAGCCCTTGATGACGATCACGCTCCACGACATCACCGACATGATCAACAGCGCGAGCGCGATTCCGCGCGTCACGAAATCCCCTTGCGCCCAGACGTGCGCCAGTCCGTAGTTTTGCATTGCAATTCCTTTTTTTAAAATCTGCCTCAATCGTTCAGATTGAAGTCGTAAGGCTGGGTGTAGGCGGCCCGAATCGGCTGGCCGTTCTCGAGATAAGGCTTGCAGGCGCTCCCGTGCACGGCTGCGAGCGCGGCGTCGTCGAGGCGGCTGAAGCCGCTGCTCTTCTTCAATTCGATGTTTTCGAGCTTGCCGGTCAGGCCGACCACGAACTTCACGTACGCGGTGCCGGTTTCGCCGCGGCGCTTCGAGAGCGACGGGTACTCGGGCTTGGCGATGTTGCAGTCGAGGTGCGAGACGTTTTTAGGCGCGCTGATCTCCATCGTCTGATGGCCGATCGCCGGCGCGGCAGGCGCGGGCGGCGCAACGGGGGCAGCCGGTGCGGGCGGCGTCGGATCGGGCGCCGCCACGGGCGTCGGCGACGGCGCGGCGGCCACCGGTAGAGGCGTAGGCGTTGGCTTGGGCGTCGGAGTCGGCTTCGGTTGGACCTTCGGCTTGGTATGAACCGGCGGCGTCGGCGTGGGTGGCGGCGGCGCGATCGACTGCATGGCGACCGGCGCGGCAACCGGCGCCGGCGGCAGCAACTGCGCGGTCATGACGTGCGATTCGAGGGCCGGCTGCACGGGGTCGTGACGCAAGGTCATCACGACGGCAAGCAACGCGACGTGAATCGCTGCAACCACGGCGGTTGCGGTCAGGACGCGAGAGTTCGTGCGAGTGGACGAAGCCGGCATGGCGCCGGCTGAAGCGGTATGCGAAGCCTGCATGTTAGCGTGGTGGCGCGCAGTCGATGCAGCGCGTCAGACAAGACATCGTCATGTTCGAAAAATCAGCAGCGAAATGAACAAAGTAGTCACGAAACCAATCAGCAATTCCATCTCGAACTCCTGTGACGGGTGAGCGGGTAGCTGGCTGGTACGAATACTGGCTTGCTGACGGCAGTGGGATAACGCTTGAACAGCGAAAACGGCAGGAGCGCTCGAGGCGCGGCGTGAACCGCGCCCTGGAACCTGGCTCAGGCGGCCTTGCGTTCGTAAAATGTCAGCGGTACGGCTTGCGGGTGATGCTCGAAACCACAACGGCTCGCGCAGACGCCGCTTTTCATCATGACGTCGCGCACGGAGTCGGCGCACTTGCCACAGCAGGATGCAACGCCGAGCTCGAACTGAAGCTCGTCAAACGAATCCATGCCTTCCTCGATCGAAGCACGGATCTTTCGGTCAGAAACAGACTTGCAGACACAGACAATCATGGCGGGCGTCATAGCTAACGTTAATGCGAATTATTATCATTTTGTTTGGTCCGTTTGGCAAGCGTCCTGCTTGATTTTTTGTAACAAAACCAGACTCTTAGAAGGGTTTCGTCTATGAGACGGAATCTGGTGCCAGCGGCGGGCGGCGCGGAAAAGCGCCTAAAAAGCGCACAGAAGGCCGCGCAACGGGCCAAAAACGGCGCTTGGGTGGCAGTTTATGCGGCTTGGGAGTCCGGCGCTGCCGTGCGGCGCGAGGGGATCGACACCTGTTCGACGGTGGCGTCGATATGCAACAGGGTCGCGGCCAGCTGCTGCTGATGCGAGCCGTCGCCGGTCGAATAAAAGCGGGGCAGAACAGTGGTCGTGTTTTCGGGCGCCGCGCGCAAACCGTGCTGGTCGAGCACTCGTTCCAGTTGGCGCGCGATAGCGACGCTCGTGTCGATCAGCATCAGCCGTTCGCCGACGATGTCGCGAATCGCCGCATCCAGAAACGGGTAGTGCGTGCAGCCGAGCACCAGCGTATCCGCGCCGGCGTCGAGCATGGGTTGCAGGTAGCCGCGCAGCAGCGCCCGCAATTCGGCGGAGCCGACGTCGCAGCGTTCCACGGCCTGCACGAGCCCGTGGCCAGGCTGGCAAAGAAAGCGGCAATCCGCGGCGTAGCGTTCGAGCAGCGCCTGGAAGCGGGCGCTGCGCAGCGTCACTTGCGTGGCGAGCACGCCGGCGACACGCGTTTTCGACTGGAGCGCGGCGGGTTTGACGCCAGGTTCGACGCCGACCAGCGGAATAGGCAGCTTTTCGCGAACCAGCGCGATCGACTGCGCGGTTGCTGTATTGCAGGCGACCACCAGCGCCTTTGCGCCTTGTTTGACCAGCCATTCGCCGATCGCAAGCGTGCGGTCGGCGATGAAGTCGTCGTCGCGCTCGCCGTACGGGGCGTAGAGCGAGTCGGCGACGTACAGAATCGCTTCGTCAGGCAGTTGTGCCCGGACCGCCCGCAACACCGACAAACCGCCGAGCCCCGAATCGAAAATGCCGACCGGTGCGCGCGATCCGGCGCCAGACGTGAACATTCTTGCATTCATGGACGGTGATTCTGCGGGCATAGGCGAAGAGGACGCGTGCGGCACAGCACTCAAGGGAAACTCGGAAAAACAGGAAAGTGCGCAAGTATATCGTCCGCGCGGCCAGGGCCATCGCAAATAAGCTGACCCATGAACGGGCGCGCGGACGGTTGCAACCTGGTTCGATCAGGACTCGACCGAGCCCATTGCGGATTGCTGGTAGTTCTGGATGCCGACCTTGCCGATCAGGTCGATTTGCGTTTCGAGCCAGTCGATATGCTCTTCGGTGTCGTCGAGAATCTTCGTGAAGATTTCACGCGAGATGAAATCGCGAACCGTTTCGCAATATGCGATGGCTTCTTTACAGGTGCTCTGCGAAATCTGTTCGAGCTTCAAATCGCATTCGAGGATTTCTTTCGTTTCCTCACCGATCAGCAGCTTGTGCAGGTCTTGCAGATTCGGCAGACCGTCGAGCATGAAAATACGTTCGATGAGCCAGTCGGCGTGCTTCATTTCGCCGATCGATTCATCGTATTCATGCTTGCCGAGTTTCTCGAGGCCCCAGTGTTTATACATCCGCGCATGCAGGAAGTACTGATTGATGGCGGTCAGTTCGTTTTTCAACTGCGAGTTGAGATATTCGATGACCTTTTTGTCGCCTTGCATGGTGTGTCCTTGTAGGGGCTTTGAATTTCCCAGAACAATAAACGGCGAAACGCAAAAAGCCAAGCCAAAAAATCAGTTTTTCGCCTGATTTTAGAGGGTTTTTCGCGTGATGCGTACCGTTCTCATTTCATCATAAAAAAAGCCGGGGTTTCAGGCCCCGGCTTTGAATTACTCAGTGGATGTCAATACCAATCAAACCGTCGCGACCGGAATCTTGCCGATCTTTGCTTGCCATTCTTTCGGGCCGGTCTGATGAACGGAAGTGCCGTTCGAATCGACAGCCACCGTCACCGGCATGTCCTGCACGTCGAACTCGTAGATCGCTTCCATGCCGAGGTCTTCGAACGCGAGAACCTTCGCGCTGCGAATCGCCTTCGAGACGAGATACGCCGCGCCACCCACGGCCATCAGATACGCGGCCTTGTGCTTCTTGATCGCCTCGATGGCGACGGGGCCGCGCTCCGCTTTGCCGATCATCGAGATCAGGCCGGTCTGCGACAGCATCGTCTCGGTGAACTTGTCCATGCGCGTTGCCGTGGTCGGGCCTGCGGGGCCGACGGCTTCATCGCGCACCGGATCGACCGGGCCGACGTAGTAGATCACGCGGTTCGTGAAGTCGACCGGCAGCTTCTCGCCCTTGGCGAGCATGTCAGCGATGCGCTTGTGGGCCGCGTCCCGGCCCGTCAACATCTTGCCCGACAGCAGCAGCGTCTGGCCCGGCGTCCACGCAGCGACTTCTTCCGGCGTGAGCGTGTTCAGATCGACGCGCTTGCTCTTCTCGGTGTCCGGCTCCCACTGCACCTTCGGCCATGCGTCGAGCGACGGCGCTTCGAGCTTGGCGACGCCGGAACCGTCCAGCGTGAAGTGCGCGTGACGCGTAGCCGCGCAGTTCGGGATGATCGCGATCGGCTTGGACGCGGCGTGCGTCGGCGCGGCCATGATCTTCACGTCGAGCACGGTGGCGAGACCGCCGAGACCTTGCGCGCCGATCCCGAGCGCATTGACCTTCTCGTGCAATTCAACGCGCAGTTCTTCGATCCAGTCTTTCGGGCCGCGTGCGATCACGTCCTGAATGTCGATCGGATCCATCAGCGATTCCTTCGCCATCACCATCGCTTTCTCAGCGGTGCCGCCGATGCCGATGCCGAGCATGCCCGGCGGGCACCAGCCCGCACCCATGGTCGGCACGGTCTTCAGAATCCAGTCGACGATCGAATCCGACGGATTCAGCATCGCGAACTTCGACTTGTTTTCCGAGCCGCCGCCCTTGGCGGCGACCTGCACGTCGACCGTATTGCCCGGCACGATCTCGTAGTGGATCACGGCCGGCGTGTTGTCTTTGGTGTTCTTGCGGCCGCCTTCCGGCGGGCTCACGATCGACGCGCGCAGCACGTTGTCCGGGTTCAGGTAACCACGGCGCACGCCTTCGTTGATCATGTCGGTGACGCCCATCGTCGCACCGTCCCAACGCACGTCCATACCGACCTTCACGAACACCGTGACGATGCCGGTGTCCTGGCAGATCGGGCGCTTGCCTTCGGCGCACATGCGGCTGTTGGTGAGAATCTGCGCGATGGCATCCTTCGCGGCCGGGCTCTGTTCGAGCTCGTAGGCGCGGCCCAAGGCCTGGATGTAATCGAGCGGGTGGTAGTAGCTGATGTACTGAAGCGAATCAGCAATGCTCTGAATCAGATCTTCCTGTTTGATGACGGTCATGGCTAGCTCAGTGGGGACAGTGGCGCTTGTTTTCAGACACGCGGGGCAGTGCGGGTCAGTCGTGCGCCTTCAGGGGAGTGGAACCTTTAACGGCACCCACGGCGTGCAGCACCGTGGGCTCTTCGAAATGCTTGGGATGCGTATGCGTAGTGAGGCGGTCGACCAGTGCCATCACGAGCGCCGAGACGAGGAACGCGACGTGGATGATCACTTGCCACATGATCGTATGCGTCGTGTTCTGATCGGGGCTTATGAAGGTCTTCAGCAGATGGATCGACGAGATGCTGATCAGCGCCATCGACAATTTGACTTTGAGCACGCCCGCGTTCACGTGGTCGAGCCATTCCGGTTCGTCCGGGTGACCCTCGACGCCCAGGCGCGACACGAACGTTTCATACCCGCCGATGATCACCATGATCAGCAGGTTCGAGATCATGACCACGTCGATCAGGCCGAGCACGACCAGCATGATGTTGGTTTCGTCGAGCGTCATGGAGGCCGTGACGAGATGCCAGACTTCCTTGAGGAACAGCACGACGTAGACGCCCTGGGCGACGATCAGGCCCAGATAGAGCGGCAACTGCAGCCAGCGGCTCATGAAAATGATGGCAGGGACCGGGCGCATCGGGCGGCGCTGATGGGCGGAGTCGGATCGCGGAGCGGACATGGGCAAGAGTCAGATGAAACGCAGGTGACGGAACATGGACCAAATGCGCCGACCCGGCACGCGCAATACTCCTCAGCACGCACGCGAATCAGGCACGCAAACCAGGCGCAGACGGCGCGGTGCACGGCCAAGGGAGGCCGGAAAAGCTCGCGTCAGGCGCGCTATTGTACAGCGTCGGGTGAATTTGCTGCGTTGCGGCGGGCAGGTTGGCGGCGCCCGACACGCGGCGCGCGTGGCGAATTGCGGCTCGCGCGTTCAGGCTTCAGGGCTCACGACGCCACCGGCGGCATTGCCCGTGAACGATGTCTCGCCGGCCGCGCTCTGATCCACGTGAGCGAGATGGATGACAACCACGCCGACGATTGCCAGCGCGATCGACGCGAGTGCCCGACCGTTCGGACGCTCTTTGAGGATGAGCCACGAGAGCAGCGCGACGACCGCGGGGATCGTGCTCGTGATGCCACCGGCCGCGACCGCGCTCGTGCGTTGCACGCCGCCCAGCATCAGCAGCGTAAACCCGAAGGTGCCGAACAGTGCCTGTAGGAACAGATTGAACCATTCATCGCGCTTCACGTGGCGCAGTCTTGACACGCGCACAAGCGGCCACAGTACTGCCATCGCGATCACGAAGTGCAGCAGCGCGAGCAGAGGGACGGGGACAAAGTCGACGATCGATTTACCAATTCCGACATTGCTGCCGACCAGCAGCATCGAGGTAATGAGAAGCAGGGAGTAACGATTCAGGCTGGAATCCAGGCGGCTAGTTCAGTTAGCATTGTAAGAGGCCGTGCGAGCCAGCGTAACGGCGCGCCTGGTGTCGCGGCATGCAGGATGCTCGACGATATAGGTGGCGGGTCAAGCACATGTTCGTCACGGAGCGCGTAGCATGCGTTGCCTCGCGCTGCATCTTCATGCGCCGCTGGCGTCACATGAGCCGCGTTAGGGTTTTCGCTGGCAGTCCGGCGCCATGCGCGTAAGTGGCCGGTAAGTTGCAGCGCTTATGTTTGAGCGTGAGAGCGGAACGTCGTCCGGCGCACACTCATGTTGCAGTGCCGCATGAGTGGTCGTTGCAGAGTGACGGGCCGTGGCGCGATGATCGGTGAAACGACGCGCGAGGGTTGGAGACAGCGCGCCGCTCGTTGCGGCGTCAACAAGACATGGCGCGCCAGACGCGCGCTGGCACAGGTTTTACGTTTCATCTTCACCAAGGGGTTGTCGATGTCTGCGATTGAATCGGTTCTTCACGAACGCCGTGTTTTCCCGCCCTCCGCTGAAGCAGCGGCAGGCGCCGCGATCTCCGGCATGGACGCGTACCGGGCGCTGGCCGCCGAGGCGGAGCGCGATTACGAAGGCTTCTGGGGGCGCCTCGCTCGCGAGACGCTAAGCTGGAACACACCCTTCACCAAGGTGCTCGACGAGTCGAATGCGCCGTTCTACACGTGGTTCGAAGACGGCCAGATCAACGCCTCGTATAACAGCATCGACCGTCATGTCGAAGCTGGCAACGGCGAGCGCGTCGCGATCATCTTCGAAGCCGACGACGGCACCGTCACCAACGTCACCTATCAGGATCTGCTGCAACGTGTCTCGCGCTTTGCGAACGCGTTGAAGAAGCGCGGCGTGAAGAAGGGCGACCGCGTGGTGATCTATATGCCCATGTCGATCGAAGGCATCGTCGCGATGCAGGCTTGTGCGCGGATCGGCGCGACGCATTCGGTGGTGTTCGGCGGCTTCTCGTCGAAGTCGCTCAATGAGCGGCTGGTGGACGTGGGCGCGGTCGCGCTCGTCACGTCCGACGAACAGATGCGCGGCGGCAAAGCATTGCCGCTGAAAAACATCGCCGACGAAGCGCTTGCGATGGGCGGCTGCGAAGCAGTCACGAGCCTGATCGTGTACCAGCGCACCGGCGGCAAGGTCGCTTGGAACGAAGGCCGCGATCTGTGGATGCACGAGGTCACGCAAGGCGAATCGGATCAATGCGCGCCCGAGTGGGTCGGCGCCGAGCATCCTTTGTTCATCCTGTACACGTCGGGTTCGACGGGTAAGCCGAAGGGCGTGCAGCACAGCACCGGCGGCTATCTGCTGTGGGCGGCGCAGACCCTGAAGTGGACCTTCGACTGGAAGCCCTCCGACGTGTTCTGGTGTACCGCCGACATCGGCTGGATCACCGGCCATAGCTACATCACGTATGGTCCGTTGACGCTTGGCGGCACGCAGGTCGTGTTCGAAGGCGTGCCGACCTATCCGAACGCCGGCCGCTTCTGGGACATGATCGCCAAGCACAAGGTCTCGCTGTTCTATACGGCGCCGACCGCGATCCGCTCGCTGATCAAGGCTGCCGACGCCGATGAGAAGGTGCACCCGAAGAGTTACGATCTGTCGACGCTGCGCATCATCGGCACGGTCGGCGAGCCGATCAATCCGGAAGCGTGGATCTGGTATTACGAGAACGTCGGCGGCAGCCGTTGCCCGATCGTCGATACGTGGTGGCAAACCGAAACCGGCGGCCACATGATCACGCCGCTGCCGGGCGCGACGCCTTTGGTGCCGGGTTCGTGCACGCTGCCGCTGCCGGGCATCATGGCCGCGGTCGTCGACGAAACCGGCCAAGACGTGCCGAACGGGCAGGGCGGCATTCTGGTGATGAAGCGTCCGTGGCCGTCGATGCTGCGTAACGTGTGGGGCGATCCGGACCGCTACAAGAAGAGCTACTTCCCCGAAGAACTCGGCGGCAAGTTGTACCTTGCAGGCGACGGCGCCGTGCGCGACAAGGACACCGGCTACTTCACGATCATGGGACGTATCGACGACGTGCTGAACGTGTCGGGTCACCGGCTCGGCACGATGGAGATCGAGTCGGCGCTGGTGTCGAACCCGCTCGTCGCGGAAGCCGCTGTGGTGGGACGCCCCGATGCGACCACCGGCGAAGCCGTGTGCGCGTTCGTCGTGCTGAAACGGGCGCGTCCGGAAGGCGAGGAAGCGGTGAAGCTCGCCAACGAACTGCGCAACTGGGTCGGCAAGGAGATCGGTCCGATCGCCAAGCCGAAGGACATCCGCTTCGGCGAGAACCTGCCGAAGACGCGCTCGGGCAAGATCATGCGCCGCCTGTTGCGCTCGCTCGCGAAGGGCGAGGAAATCACGCAGGACGTGTCGACGCTGGAGAACCCGGCGATTCTCGATCAGCTCGGCGAGTCGCTCTGAGCCAGGGTTTGTCCGTGTGAACGGCAAGAGCGTGTCGAACGACACACTCTTGCTTCGACGCAGATATTCACTACAGAAGCCACGTTGTTGAAGCCACCGCGCGGTCAATCCCGATTGCCTGCCCGGTGGCTTTTTGATACATAGGCGCATGGCCGCGCCGCACCACTCCTCTCACGCTACGCTCAATCCGCCGCCCGAACCGCCCGCGGTCTCGGCAGCGATGGCGCGCGCGCATCAAAAGTACTGGCGTTTCAACCTCGCCTTGATTGCGACGTTGATGACCTTGGGCTTCATCGTGTCGTTCGTCCTGCCATTGATGGCGCCGGCTTTGGCGCAGGTGCGCGTCGGCGGCTTCAGGTTACCGTTCTATTTCGGCGCGCAGGGCGCGATCCTGATCTATCTGGCGCTCATCGTCGTCTATATCGTGCTGATGCAGCGCGCCGACCGCCGGCTGCAACGCGCTTTGGAAGCGGACGCCAGCGCCGTTGCCGACGCACTCACCGCGCTCGGAAACTGAGCCGATGAAGCTCACGAACCGGCTGATCCGCTACTACGCCCTTTACACACTCGGCTTTCTGCTTTTCATCTACGTGATGTGGCGCATCGAGCGCACCACCGGTCCCGGTGTGTGGATCGGCTATGTGTTTCTGTTCGTGCCAATCGCGGTGTATGCGGTGATCGGTCTACTATCGCGGACTTCCGACCTGGTCGAATACTACGTGGCGGGGCGGCGCGTGCCGTCCGCCTTCAACGGCATGGCGACGGCGGCCGACTGGCTTTCGGCGGCCTCGTTCATCGGCCTCGCCGGGTCGATCTATGCGACCGGATATGACGGTCTCGCGTATCTGATGGGCTGGACCGGCGGCTATTGCCTCGTTGCGTTCCTGCTCGCGCCGTATGTGCGCAAGCTCGCGCGCTACACGATTCCCGATTTTCTCGGCACGCGTTTTTCGAGCAACGCCGTGCGCGGCCTTGCGGCGCTGGCGGCGATCCTGTGCTCGTTCGTTTATCTGGTCGCGCAGATCCAGGGCGTCGGCCTGATCGCGACGCGCTTTATCGGCGTGGATTTCGCCGTCGGCATCTTCTGCGGACTCGCTGGCATTCTCGTGTGTTCGTTTCTCGGCGGCATGCGCGCCGTGACGTGGACGCAGGTCGCGCAGTACATCATCCTGATCGCGGCGATTCTGATTCCCGTGTCGATGATCGCGCACAAGGACGGCCTGGGCTGGGTGCCGCAATTCAACTACGGCCGTTTGATGGAGCGTGTCGAAGGCCTCGAGAAGCAGGTGCGCGACGCGCCGCTCGAGCAGACCGTGCGCGACGATTATCGACGCCGTGCCGCGTTGATGCAGATGCGGCTCGACACGTTGCCGCAATCGTTCGTCGACGAGAAGCTGCGTCTCACGCAAGAGGTCGCCGATCTACGCCGCCATAACGGCCCGCTGCGCGAGATCAACGAGCGCGAGCGGGCGCTCGAACAGTTTCCACGCGATGCCGCCGCCGCGCAGATCGTCTGGACCCAGCGACGCGATGAAATGCTGATGCGCGCCGCCGCACCCGTGCCGATGCATGAGCCGTTCCCCGCCGTGAACGATGAAGACCGGCGCACCCATGAACGCAATTTTCTTTCGCTGCTGCTTTGCCTGTCGCTCGGCACGGCGAGCCTGCCGCATATCCTGACGCGCTATAACACGACCACGTCGGTGGCTTCGGCGCGACGCTCTGTCGGATGGACGCTCTTTTTCGTCGCGCTGTTCTATCTGACAGTGCCGGTGCTGGCGGTGCTGATCAAGTACGAGATATTGACCAACCTCGTTGGCCATCATTTCTCGGATCTGCCACAGTGGCTCATGCAATGGCGAAAGGTGGAGCCGAGCCTGATCAGCCTCGCCGATACGAACGGCGACGGCATCGTGCGTTGGAGCGAGATTCAGATGCAGCCCGACATGGTCGTGCTTGCCGCGCCGGAGATCGCGGGGCTGCCGTATGTGATGTCGGGGCTGATCGCGGCGGGCGCGCTGGCCGCGGCGCTCTCCACCGCGGATGGTTTGCTGCTCACCATCGCCAATGCCTTGTCGCACGATGTGTACTACCACATGGTCGATCCGAACGCGTCGAGCCAGCGGCGCGTGACGATCTCGAAGATTCTGTTGCTGGGGGTCGCGCTGTTTGCCTCGTATGTGGCGTCGCTGAATACGGGGAACATTCTGTTTCTGGTGGGCGCGGCGTTTTCGCTGGCGGCTTCGAGCCTGTTTCCGGTGCTGGTGCTGGGCGTGTTCTGGAAGCGCACCACGCGGCTCGGCGCGGTGGCGGGTATGGTGGCGGGGCTGGTGGTGTGCATCTACTACATCGTCTCCACGTATCCATTCTTCACGCAAATGACGGGCTTCGCCGGCGCGCGGTGGTTCGGGATCGAGCCGATCAGCTCCGGCGTATTCGGCGTGCCGGCGGGCTTTCTGGTGGCGATCGGCGTGAGTCTGGCCGACCGCAAACCGGACGCTTACACGCGGGCGTTGGTGGACTATATCCGGCATCCTTAGGCCGGTTTGCGCGTGGGTCTGGCGCAGGGCGCGAAGTTTGCTATAATTCGGCTCCCCGCCGGAGAGATGGATGAGCGGTTTAAGTCGCACGCCTGGAAAGCGTGTATAGGTTAATAGCCTATCGGGGGTTCGAATCCCCCTCTCTCCGCCACTTCTGAGATAATCCCTTGATGCAAAGGATATCTCTGTCAATCAAAGGGTTACAGCAGGCTGGTGTGCCGAAATGGTGTGCCAAACTGATTGATGACTCGATGCTCTACCTCTTCAAGCGTAAAGACGGAAAGTCGCCATATTACTGGCTCAGCTTCATCGTGCCCGAACCGTTGCAGGCGCAACTGGGCAAACGCAAGCGCGTGTCCACGAAACAGACCGACAAGGACCTCGCTCGCCAGGAAGCCCTACGTCTGGTCGCGGAGTGGTGTGCGCCGTTGTTGCCCCCAGCAGAGCCTGCGAGTGAATCGCCGGAGCCTGCTCCGCGTCCCGTCGTTCTCAGCCCTGATTTGATAGAGGAACTCTCCCGTGCTCGCCGTGAGGCAACGATGTGGAGCGCCGAGGACGATGCGAACGGCGTGTCATTCGAGGGGTTCGAGCACGAAGTGAAAGGCAAAACGAGCGATGTCTCGTCTGTGGGCGAGAATACGGTTGGCAGGCAAAACGATATTATGAAACGCGACCTGCCCCCGGGCGTCGTCAAGCACAATAGTTTGTCTGAGCACTTCCTTGAGTGGGAGCCGCGTTTGCGCAGTGTCATCGAGAGCGGGCGGAACAGTTCCGATTTCGATGACGTAGCCGCTGAAGCAGTTGATTTTGCAGCGGTTCTTGACTATGCGGTGAACGTCGATGACCCGATGTTCGTAGCGTTCGTGCGCAACTTCGCCATTGCAGACCGACGGTCATACAAAGCCATCCAGAGTGGACGTGCAGGAGACCCGAGCGAAGCGGATGGTTTCGCTGGCGTTACACCTGCAGCGGGTTCGCACAAGCTGGGCTATCTGCTAAAAGAGTGGCGGGATAATCGTAGCCGTCATTTAAAGCCTGACACGGTGGAGCTGTATTCGTCCCGGTTTCAAGTATTTATCGAATTTGTGCACGATATTCCGAGTCGCATCGTTTCGAAAGTACACGTTACGCGTTTCCTTGAGCACAGTGTGTACGGAGGCAGTCTCTCTGAGAAGACGGCCAACGCTGGTTATCTCCCAGCGCTGCGCGCGATATTCGGCTATGCCGCGTCGGTCAACCTAATCGACACGAACCCGACTGTTGACGTCAGCAAGCCGAAGCTTTCGAAGTCCGAGCGCAAACTGAAACAAAAGAAGCGTCGGCCATTCTCGACAGCGGAACTGAATGCGCTGTTTGCCTCTCCTTGGTACACAAGCAAGGCGCGCGACATCGGGCAGAGCAAAGCAATCACGGGAAACGCACGTTATTGGGTGCCCCTGCTCGAGTTGTTTCAAAACCTGCGGCCGGAGGAAGCCTGTCAACTTGAAATCTCCGATGTAGGGAATATCGATGGTACGCCCGCTCTTCGCGTAGAAGAAGTAATTGAAATTGAAGAAGGTGATGATGGACGTCGCCCGCTTTTGCGACGGAAGAGTGTGAAATCGAGTGCGTCACAACGCTGGCTTCCAGTACACCAGACGCTTCTTGACCTCGGCTGGGCGGAGTTTGTCGCTTCACGTCAGAGAGGAGCCGCAACCGGCTGGCTCTTCCCGGAGTTACCGAGAGGCAAGAACAATAGCGATGCATTTAGCAAGCGGTTCAACGACTTCCTCCACAAGCGCCTGGAGCTTGATATCGTGCAATATGGCCTGCGTCATGCATGGGAAGACGAGCGCAGACGTGCCCAGGCGCAAGCTTCCAAAGCTCAAAGTGCCTGGCCACCAGGGATGTATTTTCGGATTGCGGGTCGTGCGACGACCGAAGATGAGGAAGGCTCAGGTGCCAACTACGGTGAAGGCTACGATGTCGTCGACATCAAGGGCTTTCTTGACCAGCTTAAGTTCAAAGGCGTCAACTGGCCGGTTCGATGGACTGAGTGGGTGAAACTCTACGGGCCGCCAGGCGCGTAGGCGCATTCCACCGACTGGCGGCGCGTGACGGGTCAATCCTATATATTCCGGCACCCTGAAGAAAAGACTTGGTCTAGCCTTCGAACTGCGAATTCTTGGCCCAGGGTTGCGAGCGGGAAAGTTCCGTATGCGCCGGCAGAGTCGTACGCTAGTGCCGCTGCTTTATCTCGGGCATGTCGGAGACGGTGAGATTCTCGCTCAGTATAAAACCGGGCCAGTCAAATCAAGGACTTAGCTCAGGTCCACAGGGTGATACTGGCACACCTCAGCGGCACACACAAGGCCCGCGAGACGGCCTGTGCATCGATGCGGCATCCGGTACGGCGCACAGCCGCTGGCAACGCATGCGGATGAACAGGACCTATTCCTGGCGCTGGTTTGCGCATGGACAGGCAGTCTGGGCTGCGTTCACGTGGTGGTTCGCGCGGTGTTTCATGCCTTTCTTGTGCGGTGGCCCCGGCGACTGCACCCCCGATGCCGCCGGACCCGGTGCAGCGGATGGGTCAAGCTGACCCATCCCCGGCGATGAGCTGGCCGGGGACCCAGGGTCGTCGAGTCGCCCCATCCCGGATTCGACGGCTGCGGCAGGCGTTGACCCGGTGTCGACCCGCCCCATCTCTGCCTGCGGCTTACTGGAGCCTCCTGCAGATGACCCATCCGTTACGGGGTAGACGTACCGGATGTACAGATAAAAGAAGAAGAAGGTGATAACCAGAATCATGAGTCCCGCGAGCGACGACTTGAAGTAAAGCTTGCTTGCCTCCTTGCTGGATTCGGCGGTGAATTCACTCGCATCTGTGAGCAGCTTCCGCTCGCGCCATGAGAGGGCGAACACGAAGGCGAGCTGCAGGGCGGCCAGCGCAATGCCGCCCCAGGTCATCCCTTCAACCAGTCTGAGAATCGCATCGCTTTGAGTCTGGCTTTGCTCGTACGCACCACGCCGGACTTCCCATTCGGTCTGGTTATAGGCGTAGCCGGACTCGTTGTGACAAAACTCGGAGACCTGCTTCAGCGTGTCAATATCGGCGGTCGCTTTGCCCAGGCGCGCAAAGGCGCGGTCATAGCACGCAGTGAGCTTGGACAATGCGGCGTCCACCAGTCCCGGCAATGGGGTAGGACCTAACGTCGAGTCGCTGGCACCCGGCGAACGACTCAAGACTACCGATGCCTCCGACCCTTCGGCATGTGCCTGTTGAAAAAGGCATAACGCTAGGCACACGGTGGCTGCCTGAAAGAAGCCTGTTATCGCTTTCATGACGGGCTCCAGAGCTGGGCAGTGTCGACTTCTAGCCGCTCGTCCCGGCACACCAGCACTTTTTGCCGGGAGGCGTGCCTGCAGGGAGCGGGCATCGTGTTTCCGGGCCCACGCACCACACTCTTTCGCTGGGCAGAGGTCCAGAGGGAGCCGGTGCACGGGGCAGTTCTAGCGTGCGCGCATTGTTGGTTATATCTGGCCCAGGTGGGGCAGAGGCTTGTGCGAGAGAGAAGGGCACGATTTGCTGTGCGGCGCTTGACATCGGGAATGCCGCGAGGCAGCCCAGTCCAGCTGCGAGAATCCGTTGTGCGAAGTCCATAACGCCTCCCAGATAGGGTAGTTGCCGACTTTGCATCGTAGGCGTGTGCTGCCTTTCTGACGTCTACGCGATACTTGCTTCCTGTGTTTTACTGACTGACGCCGGGACACCAGCATTTCTGCCCGCGCGGGTTGCCAGCGGGAAGTGGGCATTTGGTTTCGGCGCCAAGACACGAAGTCGCGCCAGAGGGCTGATTCGGGCCCGAGGTCACAGGACTAGGGGACGAAATGACAGGCCCCGGGCCGGCGGGCACTGCGGCTGCGGGCGGTGGCATCGCCTGCTCAATTATGTGGTCGATATCGCCGAACCCGACGGCCCATGCCGGTGATGTCAGGCACGTGAGCGCGACCAGCGTCGCTGCCAACACACACATCAAGGTGGTCATGGACCCTCCCGCTGCCAGTAAAAGGAAGCGCTTCCCGAAATGCCGGCCCGTCGGCCAAAAGTAAACTAGCGGAGCCCGCCTCTCAAGGCCGCAGACCAAGCGTCTGCTGCACTCAGCGACTAGCTTCGAACGGCTGCGACAAATCCTGTGAGCAAGCGTCCAAGGCTCGCTTCGAGCGGCCACGTTTGTGCTCCAACTAAGAGTTATCGGCGCGGGCAATGGCCAAGGGCATCCTGCCGACCGCCCCGCCCCCTGCCCGCGCGACCGGTTGCTGAGGGAAACAGTGTTCGAAAGCGGGAAGGCTGTCCGGTCCTAGCCACTCGTCCCGGCGCACCAGCACTTTTTCCCTCGGGGGGAGCCCGAAGGGAGCGGGCAACGGGTTTGCGGGCCAATGCACCAGACGCTCTCACTGGTCGACGGGCCGCGTGGGGCTATTACTACTGGCGGCCCTTCTTTGACAATGTGTGGCCCGGAAGGGGCGGCTGACTGAGACGGGGGGGCATCAGCCTTCTGAGCGGCACTCACTGTTGGCAATACCCCGAGGCCAGCCAGCATGCCAGTTAAAATCCATCGCTCAAAATTCACAACGCCTCCCGAAGAGGGTAATCCCACACCGTCAATACACACAGTTGTCGACGTTCCCGCCGCCTCAGCGATGTCTCGTCTAGCTTGACCGGCTGACGCCGGGACACCAGCATTTCTGCCCGCGCGGTGTTCCTGAGGGGAGCGGACACTTTGTTTCGGCGCTGAGGCACCACGCGGGGTGCCGCTTTTGTTGACCGCTCGATTCGGGATTGCCGTCGGTCATCCCGGTCTTTGGACCCGGAGGCGCAATGGGACCGGCTGCCCATGACGATGTACCTATCGCTATAAAGACGACCACCATCGACTATGTTGCGAATCTCGAAATTTCCGAAGGCACTCCTCTGCGCAGCCTGCCCTGCCTGACATCGGCCTCTCCGCAACGATGCCTTTGATAGAAGGTAGACAAAGAGGCACGACAAGGCAAGGCAGACCGGCTCTGCCATGTTCGCTGTCGTTCCTCAAGTTTTGGACAAATGCGCCGATAAACACGGGTCTTGCACGCGCCGGCGCGCGAATCGCGTGCCCATACAGCCAGTCTGGTGTTTCCAATGCCATTACGCCGCCTTGAGCTTTCCCGCTGGCAGGACTTTCAAACCGTTTGCGGGCTTTCGCTATGAACCATCCGAGTGTCTTCCATCCCGGGCCGGCCGCCGTCACTCCACAGCAGCGGTTACTGTTGATGCACGAGGGCGAGTGGGAAGACTTCATCGAGGAGTGCGTCCGTCAACTCCAGAAGGAGGGGCAGTATGTCGAAGTGGTGGCTCTCGGGGGGAGTGGAGACAAGGGTCGTGACGTATGTGGGTACTCGAAGGAATATCCGGCAACTGGAACCTGGGACCTATACCAGGCAAAACACTACGATAGCCCGTTGACTCCCAGCGAGTTTTTTCCAGAACTCGCAAAGTTCGTCACGTGTGTCTGGCGTGAAGACTATACGCGTCCTGCGAAGTATTTCATCTGTGCAAGCAAGGACGTTGGTACAACGCTTTTCGACCTGCTCAAACATCCGGTACGCCTGAAAGAACGCCTTCTCGAAGACTGGCGAAAGAAGGATGGCAAGTTCGGGAAGTTCAGACAACCCCTTGATGCCGACCTTGAGAAGTTCATCGACGCATTCCCGTTTGACGTCGTGAAGCGTCTGCCGCCCATGGAACTGTTGTCAATCCACGGGAGAGATGCATCTTCGTATTGGGCGCGATTCGGAATTCTTGCTCCTCGAGACAATGACCCAGAAGTGCCTCCACTGCCGGTTTCTGGCGAGTCGACATATGTGACCGAACTGCTAAGGGTATATGCCGAGCATGCCCGGGTGACGATTGATGACGTGCCCGATATTCCGCCTGCGCACGGGCCACACTTCAAGGCTCAGCGGCGGCTCTTTTATTCAGCGGAGGGCTTGCACCGTTTTAGCCGTGACAAGCTGCCAGGGGCATTTGAAGCGCTCCTGGACGAGGTGGAAAACGGGATTGGGGCAGAGTTGACTTTCCCGCACGAAAGCGGATTCGTTCGCTTGCGCTCCGTTCTTCACACAGCAAACGCGTTGCAGATAATGGATAACCCTTTGCGGGCGCGCCTCAGGTCCGGCGACCTGCAGGGCAGTTGTCATCATCTCGCAAATCAAGGACGGGCCCAGTGGGTCGAAGGCGATGAAGCAGACAGCGAAAGTGTTCAATAGCTCATTCGAGCTTGGCGTTCGAATGGTGTTCTTGCTGCTCGCTTTGCATCCTCGCAAGGCGGACCTGCAGACGCTTGTCTATATGGACTATGCGGCAATCTACTCGGCCGACCTTGGCGGCCCGAGCAGCCTTCATACGCCGGTGCCGCTACGGAACGGCGAGTATCTTTCCAGGCGAGACGTCATCGAGCAAGGACTTTACCTGATGTCTACCAGGGGCCTCGTGTCGATAGAAGCTGACGTTGGCGGAATCTGGTATTCGGCAGGGGAGAGTGCGGCAGCGCTTGTCGGACTGATTGCCGGGGAATATGGAACGGTATTGGCGGAGCGATGTCGCTGGGTGGCGGACACTGTCGGGAGCCGCTCGGCAGGCGAGATAGAGGTCATGTTTGTCGAGCGCGGACTGCGATGGGGAGCCCACTTCGTCGATGGCGGCTCCGACATCTTGGAGGGTTGATGAGTATTCAGCTTCACAGGTTGTGCATAACCGGTCCAGGCCGGGAGCCGGCAGAGCTGCTGTTTGGCGGACGGTCATACCTTGTGTTCGGTCCAACCGACACAGGTAAGTCGTACGTTCTTGAGAGCTTGCGCTACGGACTCGGCTCCTCAGGTAAGCCTCGCGAAAATGAGTTCTCCGCAGGATATACGCGGCTCGCGCTCGAGTTACAGTCGGCCAACGGTGAGGAGTTAACGTTCTTTCGGGACCTCGTGGACGGAGGCGAAGCGGTCTGCGATGGCTATCATCAAACTCCACCTCAGGGCGCAATTCCCGGAGTCAAGCCGCGAAAGATAGCAGGTGTTTTGGCGCTACTATGCGGCGCCTCGGAAAAACGAATTCTGGTCAAAGCTGGGAAGCGGGAGGGGCTTGCTGCGGGCGACCTGCGCCACTTCAGCCTGTTTGACGAGATTGAGACTCTTGACCTGAAACCGTTGGTTGGAACGGACACGAACCTACAAACACGACGACGCGCCAGTGGTGCGGTCATCCTGACGGGACAGGACGACGACGGGCTGACGCTGGTCGCATCAGCTACCGAACGGGCGAATGCCGGCGGCTACGTCGAAGCAGTCGACGAGGAGCTGGCGATACTCAACGCCCGACTTCCCAAGGACGTCAATGCTTCGAATGTACTTGACGCGATAGCACAGCTGGACGCTCGTATTCAAGGACTACAGACGTTCTTGCGGAGCAATGAAAGCGCGCTGAATGAGTTGAAGCGTGACCGATTGCACTTGCAGCGGGAGGGTCGGCGCATCGCAAACGAGCACACTGCATTGGCGGAAGCCCGCACGAGGTTCGAGCTTCTCCGAGAGAAATATTCGAGTGACCTTCTGCGGCTGGAGGCCGTCGAAACGGCTGCGTCGGTAATGGATGCTTTTGCTCCCCAGCCCTGTCCGCTGTGCGATACGCCGTTGGAGGCCCAGTCGCGACATGTGCACGCGGAGAACGACTCCTTTGCGATATTGGCCGAAGCAGCGCGCGCGGAGTCTCAGAAGATAGCGCATCTTCAGCTCGGTCTGGCGTCCGCGATTCGCGAGCTTGATGAAGACCTTGAGAGCCTTACGGCAGACCTTCGTGAAGTGCGCACGCAGGAAGCGGACAACTTGCTCGCGCAAGACGCGTTGTTCGCGAACTCGCCGGACCCTGATGGCATGGGCCTCAGCGTGCTGGCCACGCAGAGAACGGAATGGGCGCTTGTATCACGCGACTTGGACCGCGTTGACGTGCTGGTCAAGCGCCGTGAAGAGCACGCGCAACGTGCCAGACGGAAAACTCAAACCGTCGTCCGAAACGTGGCCGGAGATGCGCTGAGCGTTTGCAAACGCATCAAAACGTTGCTGTCAGAGTGGGGCGTTCCGGGGGTCGAGGCGGTACACTTCGACGAGAAGAATGTGGACGTACTTATAAATCAGCGAATTCGAATTTCCTTCGGGAAAGGAAAGCGCGGGATTTTTTTGACTGCATACGTGGTGGCGCTGATGGAGCACGCGTTGCAGAGTGGCAATCCCCATCTCGGATTTGTAGCCGTCGACTCTCCTGTCGTCACTTATAAGGACCCTAAACACGGGGGGAAGGGCGAGGAGTTGCTGGACACGACGGTGGCCGACCGCTTTTACGAGTGGCTAGCCGCTCGTCAGGAGCCGGGGCAGGTCATCGTGCTCGAAAACGAGGAACCGTCGACGGCATTACTCGAACAAATCCCCCACACTGAGTTTATCGGTGAATCGGGTGGCACGGGCCGACGCGGCTTCTTTCCGTCGTGAGGAGAACCCCGACCGATGGCCGGCGAGCCCCACAAGGGGCCTCGCTTAAATGTGTTTGTCGTTGCTGCATGCAACCGGCGAGTGCCCGAGCTGCGCGTTCGTTACGCTTCGCGGACACGCGCGGCGGCAGGGTTGCTGCTGGCACTGTTCCGTTCCCGCACACCTGGATATGCTACTGGTCGGCGGGCTGTGACCGGCGGGTGCGGAAGTCCCTCACCAAACTGAATAAGACTTTACAAACGCACACGGACGGGCGTTGCAGTACGCGAGGAAGTAAAAAGCGCGGCCTGCTGCGGGTTCCGAGGGGAATCAACCGCTCCGATGCGCATCTGAGAGAAGCGAGGAGTCATGGATAAGAAAACGCGGGGCGCGTGGCTGGTCCACCATTCGCGCAAGGTTCAGGCAACGACCAATCAAGATTTTGATGCAATTGGATTTGCGGGCAAGTGCGGCATCCTGCTGTCGGCGCTTGCTGGCGAAGACGGGCAGTTTCAGTTGACGCGTCGGCGGGTCGACCGCCTCGCGCAGGCAAACCATTTGAGTCCAAAGACCGAGGTGCCTGCAATCCTGCAGGAACTGGAGCGGCAGCGCCTGATAAATACCAATGCCACACACGTCGAGGTTCTGGGTCTGAGCGGACACAGGATTCTCGAACACACGTCGACCATTTTCGAAGAATCCGATAGGGAGGTCTTCGAGGATGCGGTGCTTGACTTGTCGGAACTGGCATCCGAATCGCCGGTCACGGACCGGCATGCGTCAGAACTGCTGGCCGATACACACAAGCTGTCGAGCCAACAGGTGAGCGACACCTTGCGGCTCGGCACTGGAATTGGCTTCTTCGATGCAGAACCCATTTCAGCTTCGGAAAAGCTGCTGTTTAATGGCAATCTGTTTCGCCGCGACGATGCAAAACGCATCAACGGAGTCTTGTCGACGCTCAAGCCAAATGAGGCGCGACTGGTGCAGGAACTGAATGCACAACTGCAGTCAGCCGGGTGCCTGCCATTGGCGTCGGCCACGAAGGTCTTAGGTGAAGACCTCTTCAAGAGTCTCCATTCGATTGGCATGTTCGATGTCAATGCTGTTGGCAATGATAGCGGGAAGAGCTATTTCGTCACCAGACCGGCAGCGTTTTCCAAGTTCAGTAATTCCATCGCCGACGACGCGCTGGACCTTGCCAAGGCGTTTGTTGCATCGCTGACTTATGGCATGACACAAAGTAGCTACTATCGGGGGCGCATCCAAGCGATTTCACTGTTGATGAATAAGCTCATCAGGGGCGGTGAGGTAGGCCCAGCAACGGCTATCGGAAGCGACTATCAGGCGCTCGAATATCGTGGCGTCGTGCAGGTAACGCCTGCTGATAAGGGCATGTTCACAATGAAACTGCTTAAACCGGAAGTGGGACGACTCGCGCTCGCTGTCATCGAAGACGGCGATATCACGGCGGAAAGCGTGGCGCAAATGCCCGGAGCACGTGTCACCGAATATGGAACGCCGGAGCAGACTCGGGAAGTGCAGCGCAAGAACGTGACCGAGGCGGTGAAAATGAACACGGCGAACATCCTGAATGAACTAAGGACAGGAGGCTTCGGCAAATGATTGATCGGGAACAACTAACGAAGGGGCCGGCGACGGAAGAACGACTACGCAACTATTTCCTCGGCGTAGGCTATTTCGTGCTGAGGGGTGCGAAATTCAAATACAATGATTTCGATGTCACGGACATCGACTTGTGGTTGTATGGGCTGAACTCACCGCTCAGCCGGGAACGTGTGAACGTCGACATCAAGGACAAGAAGACGCCGCAGGCGCTCGAGCGCATCTTCTGGGCCAAGGGACTGCAGGATGTGCTGGGACTGGACGCCTGTGTGGTAGCGACGACGGATGCGCGTCCGGACGTCCGGGAGTTTGGGCTAAAGCATGATGTTCGGGTGCTGGATGGTCACTTCGTCTCGCGTCTGAAGCGCAGCGAGAAAAGCCAGTTGCAGCGGCTGACGGAAGAAGAGTTTGTGCGGTTCATCGACGATTCATCGCTTGGGAAGCTGGGCGGTGACTGGCGCGGGCGATACGAGCAAAGCAAGTCAAGGGTGCTGGATTCGCTCGACTTCGACGGGTGTAACGCTTGGCTGATGGATATCGAATACTTCCTAAAGGAAGCCAGTTCGATGGGATTCAAGGACCCATCCGCATGGCGACTCGCATATATTTCATGTTCCCTGTTCCTAATTTCGCTCGATTTCCTGTTGCGTGACCACGTCACCCTTGAGCAAGACGAGCGCAGAGCGGTCTTGGAGAATGGATTTCGCTACGGCAAGGCCGGGCGCACCTTTGTAGAAAAGATTGGCAAGGTCGCAGCCGGCCTGGTGGCGAGCGTTGCTTCACAGCCTGGACTCAGAGAAACCCTGGAGCGAGAGCTTGCCACTCAGGCCGGGGACTTGCGCGCTGACATTCTGGCGGATTTCTTTTCGCGAAACGTTGCACAGACAGCCCTTTTCGATGCAGCGCGCGAATTTGAGGCCGGTGCGTTTGCACTCGAGTTTGACTCCCCTTCCCGCCTGTCGACGGGAGCGCAAAGCGTGTTAGGTGTCCTGTGCGACTTCTTTGGTCTCGACAGAAAGCGTGTACTGGTCTGACAGTGTGTGTTTCGGGTCGGAGGGTCGGCGTTCCGGTCCGTGCGGCCAGGTGAATATTGGGGATACAAGTGCTTGTCCACGGGGCAAAAGACCCGAATCGCGATGCGCTAGCCGGTTTGCTTAAGCTTCTCTCTTCGAGAAAAGCTTAAGCAGGGCTACACCCGCCTCGAACGCATTCTCGGTAGGCGCAGCGTCCAGACGAGTACAGCGGCCGTGCTTGCGGTCGCCATTTCTCAGCTAGAACGGCAGCGCTGCCTGCTTCACGGCATCAATCGCCTTGAACAGTTCAGCACAGTCAACGAGCCGAGGGTGGCCTTAAATGAATTGCGCTAGGCGAGCGCCTGCGGCTGGATTTCAACCCCGCCACTATTGGACAATTCGTCAAGCTATTAAGACTACGTCGTCGGTCGAGACGACCGGGACCCACATGCCATCTCCACATATGCAGAAAAATTCCGACAAGCTAGCTGTCACCCTTGAGTCAGATGGATATTGCATCGTACCAGCGGTCGTTCACAATGAATTGTTGGAGCGTATGCATCTGGAAGTCACCCGAACGTACAGCGCGGGTGAGACAGAGAGCGAACAGAATGAGGTGATTTACGGTACGGCATGCCCGTCGATGGTCTCCGAAGCGCACCAACAGTGGATGTCTGGCAATCGTAATCACTTGCCGCTGAATCGCTTGGTGAGCCAGATGTTCGAGATTGCGAGCGACTTGCTTGAGTCACGAGACGAGTTGGGGTGCGGTCCTGCACAGATTGCTGTGCGCGAGCCTGGTGTTCCATCGCCAACCCCGCATATCGATGGATACAGTAAGAATGAGCCCGAACCGAATACTCCTCGCGCTATCGTTGGCGTATATTTGACCGACGTCCTCGATAAAGGCGATGGAGCCCTGATGGTATGGCCGGGTGAGCGGGCGGCCATCGCCAATTTACGAGATGCCCGGCGCTTCGATGAAGCGGAAAAAATTGCAAAGGCGTGTGGGGAAGGAAATGCTGGATGTCGGCCACTGCTTGGCCCAGCCGGAACAATATTCATCGTTGACGGGAACGTCCCACACGCAAATGCGGCACGGGCTATCCACGGCAAGCGCATTGCAGTCTATCTTCGCGTTTATTGAAGCGCATGCGTTGAGTATTTGGCGCTGCGCTGCGCTGCGAGTCGAGTGGCGAGGCTAGCGCCCGAGAGCTAAAGCAAGCTGGCAAGTATCTGTTCCGCACCTGATTGTTGAGTGAGGAGTCTATGCCATTTGACCGCGCTACACTTGAGGCCGCTATCGAGGCATTGGGCGGCGGCAAACAGCCCGACGACCAGGTCGGAGGTTTGCTGGTCAAACTTCACGTGTTGGAAGCAGCGGGCCGCTACGGCCCGTTGCTCGTCGCTCTTGCGAATGCCAACGATGAGAGCAATTTCCGCTCGCTGGTGTTGGAGACGACCTTCGCCTATCAGTTCGAGGCTTCGGGAATGGCCCTCGATTACGAGGTAAAGCAGGTCCCCGACCAGCCGAGTTCGATTGATTTCAGACTGAGTGCAACGAGCGGAGAATCCGTCTTCTTCGAGGTGCGCTTGCTGCAGCAGGACCGCGCGACCGTGGACGAGATTGCTGCACAACTGAAGGCAAATAAACAGTATGCGGTCGTGAAAGACGGTCGCGCAGAGGCTGACGAGATTATTCGTTTGCAATCAACCATTCTCGCGAAAGTTCAAAAACCTGACGGAACACCCATTAAGTTCTTGCAGGCAGGTCCCGGCGTCGTGAACATCGTTGTAGTTGCAATCTCCGATATCCTCCTGGAGACCGCCGACACATACGACTGCGTACTCGCTATGTATGGCAATAGCGAGGTACCCGAGCCGTGTCGCCGAGGGATGTTTGGTATGTTCCAAGACGTAAAGGACGCGGACCCCCCCGATTTCCGAGCCGTAGCAGCGAGGTTCGCACACTTGAAGGGCATCCTCCACGGTGTGTTGTTCCTATTCCGGCCGCGCGGCGCTGGCGTACTGGACTATCAGTTGGAGAAGTGCATCGTCTGGAACCGTGGCCTTGTGTCGGTGGAGTCAGTGACTGCGCTCGCGGGACAGATAGCTCGGGCGCTGCCGGCTAAGGAATAGAGGCGCGCGATTCAGCACCTAGTTGCGCTCATGCGCCTTCATTACCTAGCCAGTGCGATACGTTTCCTGTTCGAATATCGTGTTTAGTACATTCGGAATTTTCTTGAGAAGCGCTGGCAATTACTCGATAGGTGGATTGGTTTTTCAATAACCCGTGAAGCTGGCGCAGTTCGCAGCAAGTCTTCGCATTTAACACGTCCGTTCGCGGCGGAGCCGCGAACGGACGGACGATTCCAATTGCTGCTAGTGGATAGCGCCGAGATGCTCTTCCCAGCGACCAAAAAAGTCGTCTTGCCGCAGATGCGCGTAAGTCGCCATCACCGTTTCTAGTGTATCGTGGAGGAGCAGTGCGACTGTAGGGTAGTCGTTGGGGTGCTTGCGAAGATAATCAGTCGCGACTAGATGTCTCACCGCATGTGGCCCAAACCCTGGCGTTTCTTCGACGAATTGTCGAGTGAACCTATGCATCTGCTTGGTCAGATTTCCCCACGGTTTTCCATCCCGAGTCGGTAGCAGTAACGTCGTGTCCGGATTCTTTCTGATAAGTCGCGGCCGAAATTCGTCAAGGTACTCCTCGATTCGCTTGGAGAGGCCCTGTGGTAATGGCGCATCATATGGGGACCCACGTGCACCTCGTTCGTTTTTGAAGTCGCTAGCTTCGAACTTCAGACGCCACGCCGTCTCTGCCCGATACAAATTCCCCGTGCCATCGGCCGCATAGGTCATGAGAGTGAAGTTGCTCAGCCTTAGAGGATTGGCCATAAGCATTGACAGTAATAGCGCGTCACGCTTGTATAACGCCTCCTGCAGGCTACCGGGCGCCGAAGCCGCCGCCGCTTTGTCTAAGGCTGTTATCGCTTTGAGAAGCGGCGCTAACGGCTCACTGGAAGCCAGAAGGGCCCGAATCGGGTCTTCGGGCTTTCGCGAGTGGCCGCTCACCTGGCCTATCCATTCATGCGCGAGTTCATAACTTTCGTCGCACATTTCTTCGAATGGGCGGTCGACAAAGCGTGTCGGTAGCCGGGAGGCGAATTCAGGCTGTTGAACGAGGAATCCTGTGCGCTTCGTAGTCAAACTGGAGGTGAAGGCGGCAAACGAGCGATGTCCCTCATGCACAATCCCATCAGCCCGCATCTTCACGAAAGTGAGATAGGAATCGACCGCCTCAGGGACCGCGAACCACGCCAATGTCATTACCTCCGACTTCGGTATTCCCATACCACCTTTGCTTCGGGGTCTACACAAGAATCCGAGGAAAGACCGTATCCTGCTGAACGCGATGTTAGCAGTAGGGCAACCTGACTCTCCGAGATAAGCCGCAGCTTGCAATTTCCGTGCAATCTGTGTTTCGTGGCGCAGTCTCCATCTACCTCTTTTCGTTCGCTTGAGTCTGGGGCGCGTCGCGGTTTTGTATTGAAAAAGGCTGTCCCACTCTTGGCGTAGCTCAGGCGAGATTTCGCTTTCGGGGAGTAAGTATTCATCGCTCGTGAGCGACTTTAGACGAGAGCGGTAAGGAATCGCCGCATGAGTCATTGTCGGTTTGCCAGTCTTGGTTTCTGAAATTAAGCTTCGCAGCGCATCCTTCTTAAGACCCAGAGCTCGCTCAATTCGAGTAACCGAGGGAAGTGCCCGCCGATTGGGCGTTGCCCCCTTCAGCCAACGTGCTACCGCGCTGACCGAAGCTCCAGCTTTTCGGGCTATCGTTTTTGGCGCATCGTCTTGTGCTGCAAAAGCTGCGCGAAGCGTGCGGTGGAAGAGGCTTGCCTCTTCCACTTCCTTTTGCGGTTCACGTTTGCCGCGTGCTACCTCAATGAGGTCCGTTACCGACGCCTGCCACGCGCGAAGGTGACTTCTACGGTCCGCGATAGTATGTGGCGCTTTCTGCAGATGCTCGAGGTAGTCGCGGCTGCGGTCGACAAAGGACAGCATGAGCTCAGCGCCGACTTTCGAATCTGGCGTTTTACCATTGAAGGCCAGATAGGAAATAAGGGTGCTTTGGTGATTTCGAAAAACTTGCTTCCGCGACGAGGAGTCTGTGTCGTCGCCGAGAAGTACATGTTTGTGGTGGCTTATTAATTCTGCGTATGAGATTTCCATTTGGGCATCAGTAGAGCCCCGCGACGCCTGCCAGCCGGTTACGTTATCCGAGTACGTTACGGTGTAACGTACATTTCCTAAATCATTGATAAAACGAGTATTTTTCATTGAGGCCTCCGCCTCTTGCTTACCAAGCAAGAGGTGCAGGTTTCATTATGTAGCCTAGGGCGGCGCGGAGCTGATTCATGTTGTTGTTGGATTTCGTGTAGCGCCGAGTTTTAGACTGACCACTTGCGGAATCGAATCACCGAACGCGGAAATCCACTTCGGGCGTCGTCGGACTTTCGTTATCGCGACGGAGGTGGGTCGAGGGCCTTCGATTTTCGTATGAGCTCAATGTTTAAAGCAGTAGCGACGAACGGCAGAAGGTCGGCCGAATGAGACGGAACCCTTTACAGATGGGCGAACGTTGGAACGCCGGATTCACAGGGCGGTTAGGGCAGTTGATTCTTTGCCACCCGCTACGTGCACGAGCGTTCAACGCCTGCTTGTACGCAGCAACCGAGTGGACTCAGCTCCGTGGATGTGCGACGTTCCCCAATCGCGAAGCGTTGCGGTCTGACGTATAGCGAACGCACCGAAATGTTTTAGCTTTCTGGTCAGAGAGGGACGCGCGTGCGCAGCCGGTAGGGTGGGCGTGGAGCTCGAGAGGCCGTGTCGGCGCCTGCGCCAGGAATTTGCATTCCTCTTTGCGCGGTTTTGGAGACCAGTATTCGGCGATTCGTTACGCGGTCCGACGCACGGGCGAAAGAGAGTTAATAACTATCGTGTAGCATCCGGATGTAAATGGGAGCGGACCGCCAGACGCCCGAAGCGACGGACTTTCTGTCCGTGCGTCGAAGGACTCGTTAAAATGTTACAGGGTTGGCAGATGGGTCGTTTTGCGTGCGCAGCGGAAGGCTCTGGGGGGGGCGGGCTTTCTGAGAGCAGGTAACCCCGTGTTATTTCGCGGATGTCGGGACGAGGCGTTGCCAAACGCTGAGATTTAGTGCTTCGCGGTGGTCCCTCCATATCGACTTTGGGAGACGCCCGGAGCAGCAGATGTGCGCGATGGCGCTTGTGAACGCGGTGGGACGACCGATGGAGAGGGAACGAACTATCCTTCATGGTCCCTCGGACGAATTCGGCCAGAATGAGGATAAAACCCATTCGCTTACTTTAAGAAAAAGTTCTCTCGAGCGCTTAAGTGGTTGTAAATGGGAGCACTCCAGTCCTTAAGGTTTTGGCGTTTTAGCGCGGAAACCGTTTCTCGTGCTCAGCGCCTAAAGTGAATCGATGGGAAATTGTCACAACGACACTTTGCTGCAGATACGGCTCCTTATGATTGCCAGAACAACAAATCGATGGTTTGCGTGCTGATGTGCAGCGGCTGGCCACGAATTACCGGTCATGCGGATAGCCAATGAGTTCATGGCTTGGGATTGTTGCCGCAGCGCGCCGTAGTTCCAACGAACGTACGTTACGACACTTGGCTGACGGAAGCAACGCCGCCGCGCAGGCTCTGGCGGAATAGGGTACTAATGACAAGAGACAAATGACGGTGGCCGACGACTACCGTGGGGAAAGGAGTGCCACCAACTGTTTGGGTGACGGTTTCGTTGTTGAGCTTGAAGAACCGGATTTTCGCGCTAGGGTTATCGCGACACCGGGGCACACACACGGCCACATTGTCTTTCTCCAGCCAGGAGTCGCTGGCCAGCCAGGGTACTCCTTCAGCCAGAACGCCTTCTTATTCCGAGCCGAGAGGTGATTGACAAACAGGGCCGCAGTATCTGCGTTCTTTCCTCTCCAGCGCTTACCTTGTCATCAATAACTTTTGAGATGCGAACGGCCATCGGTTCGTTTCCGCAGTCTCGCGCCATTCTCTCCGTCTGCATCTAACTGGCGGACATCTTCGCGGAAAGGACAACGAGCGTGAGCGTTACGGTTTGTGGAGGTGTCGGACGAGGACGCCGAGCTTGCGTTACGCGCTGCAGGGTTCGTTATCAGGGAGATTGGTTGGGCTCAATGATGGGCTTAGGCCCTGGCAGACGGTCGGATGGTTTGATGCCGAAACCTTTGCATTAAAGCTGAAGCGTTTGAAGTGGTGCGCTGTACTTTCCCGACTCGATGGCGCTCACGAGGCTCCTGCCGCTCCTCATCCGCTCCGCCGATTCCCATTGTTTCGGGCCCGCCTGCATTCGGAGAGTGCGGAATGGCGTTTGTTCGCCGGGGAGTTGTCCTCGAAACTAGCCGTCATTTTCTTTCAATCTCAGCACATCAAAGTATTTGTGATTTGCTGCAGTGTCGCGACGTTGCACCGTAGCGGCATTTGTATCGCCCAATTAGCGACGCGCGGCGGATTCGGCGTCGCTTAGTAATTTCGACGCGGGTACGCTCAACGCGTCAGCGATAGCGAACAACGAATCGAGCGCGATTTTGCTCTCCCCTCTCTCAACGAGAGAGATAAAGTTTCGATGGAGGTTAGCTTTCTCAGCCAACCCTTCCTGAGAAAGGCCCTTCGCGAGCCTCGCCTCCCGGACGGTTTGCCCAAAGGCGGCGATACGGTCCATCTGTCCCCCAGCGATTATCAATGGGGCAGTGTCCCGGCAGTGGGCCCAACAATCCACACAATATATTGTGCAGAGAGACGGAATCCTTTACAATTCACAATATATTGTGCAACCAATGCTGCCGAAGACACTTTCATTGCCGTCGAGCGGCTGGGAATGGCCATTACCCGCGAAGTCTTGCTCGCCTAGTTGTCAAATGGACTATGACGTGCTGTCCGGGTTTGGTGCGTACCGGGTTGCCAGGGAGGTTGCTACAAATGGAAGACGTTGAACCCGCTTGCGAAGACGCTGCGACGATGCCAAAGCAAACGTCAACATACTGTAAGAGTCGTCTAGCACTGGCCCAACTCGAGTGCAGGACTGTCTTTCTGGTCGACCTCGAACTAGCTGAGGCGGGCGACGACCTTCCATCATGGCGCCGAATTGCTACACATTCGCTACTCAATGTCGCGCACTTGGTTAACCAGCCTGAAGTCGTCAACAGCTTCGTAAGCATGCTGCCGTTTCGTGCTCACGAGCCCCAAGCATGCCTCCGAATCACTGAACTGCACGCCACCGAGGATGGCACATGGCACATCCGAACCGAAGACGGCGAGCAGTTTCTCAAGTTTGGATACTTAGAGCCGGTTCCTCTCCATCAGGTCGCCAGACAAAGTCATGGCTCTGAACTTGAGAACTCAACTTCTGCTACCGATGCGCTCCCGGAATGCTCGACAAATGGCATGACAGAGATGTCAGCAGAATGCAAATCGACTTAGACCTTGAGAACAATGAAGCTTGATGAACACGCGTCCTGCGACTGTCAAATTGGTGATTGCGGCGTCCTTTTCAACCTTCGCGAGAGGCCCAGCGATAAGCGAGCCCACACGGATGTTCCCTACGAAACCGCCTCGTGCATTCCGGCACCAATGATTGGGCTTAGCGACACAAGGAAAAAGTAATCATGCCGCTTTACATCTTAGACCCAGGTCATGTCGTGCTCGAAAGATGGTCAATTCGCGAGAGAGAAGATACCGGTGCACGTCATTTTGTCGGATTCGATACCGTTAACAACGACGGACGTGTTAGCAGTCCTATTCGCGTGTTTGACCCAGTCACCCGCACTGGGTCTACTGCTACCGGAAGCACCTATCAGCTCGTCGGACGCGCCGGTCGCGACAAGGATGCCGAGTATGTGTGGGCTCGCGTCGTGAGGGTTTGGGAATTAAAAAGTTGGCAAGACGTCACGCAAGTTTTGGTTCCCGATTGGCGACAGGGACTAGTGGTTGATAAGCCGGTTCGAGACGACTAAGCGACGCTCCGTCGACAGGGTTGACCCCGCGATTTGGCGTTTGGTCGGTCGTGCCGCAAGGAAGAACAGTGCTACAGAAGCATCCGAGGAGAGCGAACTGACCACGGCTGAGGAACGAACTCGCGCACTGTTGCGTGCGCGCGATTTGATGGTTGAGCTGTAGCTAGCCGAGTCGCCGACACAACTGGAGACTCTGCGTGACAAGGCCATAGCCGTGCTTAGGCATTACCCAGACCGGGGCGAGATTGAGCTAATCGCAAGGGACGCCCGATGGCTCGAATGGCCATGCTGATTGCATGGAAAGGGGTAATTGGCCCCGAGCGATGTTTGGTGGAAAGTGGATGGCAATGAGGCGTTGTTTACTAGGAGATAAGGGACTTGCACACGCAAGCGTTACGGCTGTGGCGGATGAGCCTCGTACCGACGTCCTCCAGTCGCATACCGTGAGGCAGATGGTGTTTAGGACATACCCTCTTCATATACTTCGGGTGATGTTCCCAATGCATCAAGGACCTTGACTGATTGCGCGCGATATCGAGCCCCAATAAAGGGGGGTTGCGATGCCGACGCGCGTACATTGGAAAACGGAATGAAAGTGCGTGAACTTCTCCTGATATTGCGCGAGGTCGACCCGGATAGTGTGGTGCTGTTTATGGACCCATACGCGGACGCGAACGAGTCGGACGAGATTCGGCATGTCTTTGCCCCCACGTTGCCGTGGATACTCGAGCGCGGGCACGAGTCGGGCATCGGATACGAATGTCGCTACCAAGAAGCCCGGCGATACGGGAGGAATCCTACGTAGATGTTAGTTTTTCTAATGAATGGTGGTCGTGCTTTCCCCCGCTCCTACGAACTTCCGGTATGGTCTACCCGATGAACGGCAGGGACGGAGTTGGGAGCGTAAATAGCCGAGGCTTGTCCATATGTCGCGAGTGAAGCGGGTCCGACTCAAGATTTTCGTCATCGATGAGCCGCGCGAGTTCAGGCGTTGGATAAGGGAGGGTCGACTGCTGACGGAGGACGAATTTCGGCATCGACGAGCAGTTACACCTGCGAGATTGGCGAGGTTAACGACGAGTGGCAGTGTATTTTCAGTAGTTGTGGATGGGCGCCCGTTCTATCCAACGTTCCTCGTTGACGCCGCTTACAATCGGCGACGCTTGGAATATGTATGTCGCATCCTCTGGCCCGCGCCCCCGAGCGAAAGACTCTTCTTTCTCACCCAACGCTACGGTTCACTCGGTGAGATTACGCCGCTGCAGGCATTAGCTGATGACAAGAATTTCAAACAGTTGCTGATAGTTGCGCGTGGCTGGGCGTCGGAATACTCGAGGACCGTCGTGAAAATCTGTGCGGGAGAATTTAGTCCGGGAACTGAGCTTCCGGTTGTGTGCACTGGAGTAGAGGAGATTGACCCGCGATTGAACCTATGGCGACGCGCGCGCGAAGCGCTGCACGACGGAGGTAATCTGCGGCCGGAAGGTCCGTATGCAAGGCTGTCTACGGCTACGGTGTTTATTACACGAGACACGGTGCCGGGACCGAGGGTGTTCGACGAAGCCAGGCTGGACATAGTAGTTGCCAGAGGCCATGCACATACAAGTGCAGTATTTGCGAACTATCCGCGCTGCGATATGCTGCCAGTGCGAGTGAGTAACAGTGACGACATAGTCACCGTCGTGCGCAAGGTTCTTGACGCGAACTAGCAGGCACCTCGCGGGCCAACGGTTTCAACTCAGATGGAATCGCCCTATGGGCCAGAAATGTCGACACCGCGTCATAGACCAAACGTGTTTGCCTCCGGCACGCAAGATTGTTCCAACTCAGCCACAGCAGCACTGCCGCTCATCCTTGAGCTTGACCGGCGAGACGTACGGCAGGGTAACTATCGCGACATAGAAGCGTTTCGGCGCGAGCTGGACCTAGAACGGTCCGATGAGCATGCGCGAGCCTTTGGGGAAAGGTGATGCGGCAACGACAAGTACTCTTCCTAGACATTGACGGCGTTTTGCACCGAGGCAATTCCTATATCGCGGGAAATCGCATCGTCAGCAGCGCGCCCGCCCGCATCCAGCTGTTCGAATATCTGCCCGTCCTTTGTGACCTGTTGGATTTGTACCCGCAGGTTGAAGTCGTCCTCTCATCCGATTGGGCGTATCGGTTCGGCATAGAGCCCACACGGAACATGTTGCCAGAATCATTGTTGCGTAACAGGGTAACTGAAGCGACGTACCAAGGCTGTGAATTTGATGAAATGCTTTGGCCGACTGTGACACGAGGGGCTCAGGTGCTTGATTACGTCCGACGTCACTCGCTGGACCAGTGGCTGGCCGTCGACGACCGCCGAGACGGTTTTGACGCCTGCCGCGACCGCTTAGTGCACTGCCAGACTGACGTAGGACTAGGCGACGCCGCTGTTGTCGCGTTGTTTCAGTCGCGCCTGCATGAACGATTTGGCAAGCCAACTACCTGAGTTTTGCGTCGGCCCACCCCATGCCCACAAACGACCCGACCGTACCGAATTCACCGGAATCGAAATGGATTGCCCGTTATTTCAAAATTCTCGATATCGTCGTCATATGAAAGATGTCGTCCATATGTGTTCAAAACGTCGACCGCTAGTTCTACAAAGTACTCCGCTTGGTCTGCTTCCGTGAAAAGAGGGAGAAGCAATTCGCGATTGGCTTTACATATCGATGCGGCATTTCTCACCGCACGGCCGCTTCGTTCCATCATGGCCTGGACTTTTTCCGAGGCTAGTTTCCCGTCGCTCGCCTGAACCTTGGAAGAACCTCTCGAATTCAGTTGAAAGCCGGCTGTGTTCAAAACGTCGACCAGAACTTCTGTGAATCTTTGCGGGCCTTCATCGGCATCTATGAACGCCGGTGATTTTTGCTTAAGGATGGCGACAAGCGCCCCTCGGTTGGAATCGCATATCGCCGCAGCCTGCTTCAAAACGAAGCCGTTCATAAGCCGCTGCTGTTCGATTTCTGCCGTGATTGGTTTTTGTTCGCTCATTTTTGCCCGCTCAATCGTAAGACCTGCGCCGTAAAAGCAGCGCGAATGTAGCATACCTACTGGCTGAACGGGAATGGATGCCATTGCAGTGTGTTCCATTGAAAGCGCACGGCATGGACGACGTGAGGCGCCGGCAAGGCGCTATCGAGCCGTTACTTGCAGCGACGCTATGCCGCGCATGTCCCGCACGCCGGATTCATTCACTTTCAGCCGTTCTTAACGTCGGAGCTGTAGAGCTCAGCCCCCTGAGAAATGGCAGCAAGCCCAGCCAACGCATCGCGAGCTCTAGCCTCTTGCTCGATGCGGTACGTTTCAATCGCTGCGGCCGCGATTCGCCGTTGCCCGTCTTCCCCTGTTTCCACTACACCCAACTTTCCGGAGTCAGCCAACATGACTGCGAACGGGCGAGAGACATTGAGAATATCTGCAATTTCCTGGATGGATAACATCCGGCAGGCCAAAATGGTGGGGTCAAAATCTCTTGTCATGGGGCCTCTGCGAATTCTGGAATCAAGCACCTATTGTGACGCAAAACGAACAATCCAAAGTGTGAGGAGAATTCAGTATCCCGTCGCAGCAGCACGCTTCAAATAGGTGGCAGTTGCTCGCGTTGAGTGCTTCCGGCGACACGACCACGCCCCGCACGGACCCGTTCAACATCGAATCGCGTTTTCTCGAGCAGCTTGTGCGACGTCGGGGTCCGGAACAGACTCTACGGCGGCAATCATACTGATGTATTCGCCGGGCAGTTTTGCGGCGACCGCGCCATCCAGGACGTGCTGCTTGTACCAGTCGTAAGGATGTAGTCCGTCTTTCTTGTTTGTTGCGATGTATGTCAGCGTGGTCACTGGCCCGGTCGTTGCGATGACCTCAATATTTATTGCATCATATCCATGGCCTTTTCCCTCGACGCGGTCGAGCGCGGCGCTATCACTGGTATGAATGGCAAAAACGACGCCGTACACGCGGTCGTTCAGGTCTCCGGTGTATTCACAATCGCATTTGGCAGACCCGTCTTTGCTTACTTTGTCGAATGTCAGTCGCCGACCTGTCGCGTATGCCGAACAGATAACCGTTGCGGATGGAGCTCTTCCGGGCGCGGTAAGCCGCCCGACACACATGTTCGACCCGTATGCGAAATACAGGAAATGGTCCGGTTTTGTGGTCAGAGGCATTTTTAATCGTCGAAATCAGTGTGGGTCATAGCGATTTGACCATACAGACAGCAGTTGCCGGACAAAGGTTTGCGAACTGTGAGCTCGTCTGAAGCTCAAGAGGGGCTAGACTGCGGTCCACTATCTCATATCCTTTTCGCTGGAAGAACTCGGCTGCCGTTGTTGTCAGCAGCCAGAGTTGCGTGATTCCGTTCGCGAATGCCATGCGTTCAACGTGAGCAACAAGCATGGCTCCGATACCAGCGTTTCGAGCTGGCTGCGCAACTGCCAATGACCGTAGCAATGAATTCTGCCCATACCGTTCCAAGCCGATGCTGCCGACTAATATTCCAGCGGTATTCTCGATAACCCAAAAATCGTTCAGCAGAGCTGCGCTAACATCGGTTGACGGTAGGCCATTCGCCACTAGCAGGTCTTTGATGACAACGAAGTCATTGCTTTGTGCAGCACGTATTCTCATGACTGACTCGAGAGCGGTGGACCAAGTCCGTCAGGCCACTTGTGTCGCCGCGTGGCGACCGGCGCGGACAGCGACAAAGAAGGCTATTGCGGACAGTATCGAGACCAGAAACACCGTCCATTCAACAGCGACGTAGCCGTGCGTAAAGCTCCAGATGCTCGCGGCGGCTATAGGCGCTATCCCCTTGGCGACATTCGAGGGAAACGAAAGCATTCCGCTTACCGCGCCATACCCCTCGGTCCACATGAGGTCCTGGACGATGGTACCTCGCAGGATTGTCATCATCCCGTTCGCGGCGCCATAACAGAGCGCGAACAACCAGAGCAGCGCAGCGGAGTGGCCTGCACATATGAGGACGATGGTCGACAGCGGGAACAGCGTCACGACAACGATGCCCACGGTGCTGAAGTGTAGCGTGCGGCCGAATGTGAACCACACCGCACGCGCGGCCACCTGGGCTGGACCGATAAGCGCCATGGTCGTGACGAGCACTGCATTCGACACGCCACGCTCGAACATCAGCGGCACCAGATGGAAAGTGAGCGCCGCGAACGTCGCATAGTAGGCAGTAAAGCAGACGGCAAGCGCCCAGAACGTCGGTGTACGCAGCGCGCGACGCGTGGCCGCATCGTTCGCAAGTTTCACAGCGCCATTATTCGGTCGGGAGCCCACGTCCACGCGCGAAGAGCGAATTGCCAGTATGTGAATTGGCAGGCAGATAATCAGGTTCAATGCCGCGAGAACCACCAGCGACGTGCGCCACCCGACCGAGCCCACCAGCAGCTGGGTCAACGGTATGAAGACCGTGCTGGCGAATCCAGCGACCAACGTGATGAGCGTGATTTTGGTTCGGAAGCTTCGTGGATAACGATGCGTGACGACGGCAAAGACGGGGTCGTAGAACGTGGCCGCCATGGAAATTCCCAGACCTATCCACGCGATGAAAAGCACTGTCAGCGACCCGGCGTCGGCCCAGAGCAGCAGCATGGATGCGGCGATGACTGAGCCGATAACCATCACGCGGCGTCCGAATCCATGGTCAATCCAGCGCCCAATGGGATAGGCCGCGAATCCGGAGACTAGCAGCCCCAACGAGAGCGCGGCATTTGTCGCCGTCCTGTTCCAACCCATGGTCTGTTCCATAGGTACGACCAGCAGTGAAAAAGAATAGTAGACGGAGCCCCATGAGACGAGTTGCGCCAGCGCCAAGGCCCACGTCACGAGCCTGTCGTGACTGTCCGCTGGTGTGCTCTTCTCGCTGGCGTTCTCGTCGCGACTCGACATCGTGCTCAATTTTTCAGCCTCTCATCTGGCTCAGTTTGTTGGCGGTGCTGTCACCGGTGCGAAAAGCGTTGCAACAAAAGAACGTTGTCGAAGCAAGTCTGTGCGCGATGACAGCGGCGACCCGCTCGTGAAGCGGGTCGATACCGCGTGTGCCTGTGGTTTGAGGTGCGACCTGTACGGACCCGAGAAAGCCAATTCCCTCCCGATTGCAATATCGCTGAACGCTTCCCGCAACTAGCCGCTCCCGCAGGCTTGCGAGTGGCTCGATGACGCCACTTGTCTCAGGATATGTGGTCAATGCGACAAATAACTTCGAGCCCTCGTCGGCGAGCCGATTGCGGACTCGCAGCAAAAGCGTTTTCCAGTTACGCGCCGGCCAGACGCGGCTCATGGCTTTCGTATCCATGAACAGGACAGCAGCCGACGAGCCATCTGCCGCCAAGAATTGCGCAAGCTCTAGTTTCTCGTCAACCGCATCTGTCAGCGCAATCGCCGAGGTCGCATACCCGGTCTCCATCTGAAACGCCCGCGCTACGTCTGCTGGGAGGGACGCACAGCCTGACTTCGTCGGAGCGCGCCCTCCGGCAGATTGCGTCGCTGACCCAGAAGTTCGCCCGTGTGCCATCAGCATGAGGAGTCCACGCGCAGAGCGGCATTGCCACCCTCCCGACACTGGCAACAGTGATTCAGTCGAAACTCGGTCTTCACTGTCCATAGCAGCCTCCAAACTTTCACATTTCCAGAATACCGGAAATGTCGTAGAATGCAAGTAACGAAGTAATGACAGTCGTGGTCCGCACGTGCTGCAAAGCGCCTTGAATCGACCAAACACCTCCATACAATTGGAAATGTCAAATAGCAGAGTAATGAGATGACAGTTCATGCAATCAATCGCGACCAGGGCCTCCCGGCCGCCAATACAGAATTTTTCGACACCGATATCGCGGCACGCCTCGGAATGGCGGGGCAGCCGCCGGTAAGGATTCTGCTGCTCTACGGTTCGCTGCGTGAGCGGTCGTATTCGCGGCTGCTCGTCGAGGAAGCCGCTCGCCTGTTGCAGACGTTCGGTGCGGAAACGCGGATTTTCGACCCGCGCGGTCTGCCGCACGCAGACGACGTCGACGTGAAGAATCATCCGAAGGTGAAGGAGCTGCTCGAGCTGTCGCTGTGGTCCGAGGGGCACGTCTGGTGCAGCCCGGAGCGGCACGGCACCATCACCGGTCTGATAAAGACGCAGATTGACCACTTGCCACTTGTCAGCGGCGGCATCCGCCCAACGCAGGGTCGAACGCTCGCTGTCATGCAGGTCAGCGGTGGTTCACAGTCGTTCAACTCGGTGAACCAGCTTCGTCAGCTCGGAAGGTGGATGCGGATGTTCACCATCCCCAACCAGTCGTCAGTAGCCAAGGCCTTTGAAGAATTCAAAGACGACGGCCGGATGAAACCGTCGTCCTACTACGACCGGCTGGTCGACGTCATGGAAGAACTCGTCAAATTCACGCTGCTGCTTCGAGGTCGTGCAGACTATCTCGTCGACCGCTACAGCGAGCGCGTGAAGGAAGAAAGGCCGCTCGACCTGGCGACTGACCTGGCCTCGCAGGCAATCGCTGACCATTCCCGGAAGGAAGCGCAGACGAATAACCAATAAAGGACAGTGATGGCAACCCTGGATTCGAAGTTAGCGGTCAAGGCGCTCGCAGCGCTCGCGCACGAGACGCGTCTCGCGGTGTTTCGCCTTCTGGTGACGGCCGGGCGTTCGGGTATGAGCCCTGGCGCCATCGCTGAAAAGCTGGGGCTCCCGGCGCCCACGCTGTCATTTCACCTGAAGGAGCTCGCCCACGCGGAACTCATTGAAGGCAAAAGTCAGGGGCGGTTCATCATCTACTGCGCCAGCTACGACCACATGCAGACGCTCATGGATTTCCTGATGGAAAACTGCTGCGCAGCGGAGCAAGCAGAACAATGCGGCTGCGCAACCAACGAAACGGAGGCATAAATGAAGCGATTTCATGTACACGTTATTGTCCCGACACTCGATGAAAGCGTGCGTTTTTATAGCAGCATGTTCGGCGCGCAGCCCACTGTACTCAAAGACGATTACGCGAAGTGGATGCTTGAAGACCCGCGCGTGAACTTCGCCATTTCGGCGCGTGGAGGTGAAGCAGGTGTCAATCACCTGGGCTTTCAGGTCGATACCGACGCGGAGCTAGCGGCTCTTCGCGAGCAGGTCGTCGCCGGCAGCGTCACGGTACAGGACCAACCCGGCGCGCAGTGCTGCTACGCAAGTTCGAACAAATACTGGACGCAGGACCCGGCCGGTGTGCCTTGGGAGACGTATCACACGCTCGGCGGCATCCCGATGTTCGGAGCGGACAGCCGGGAGTCGGCCGCTCCTGAATCGGGCGGGGCCTGCTGTGCCCCGGTTACCTCGATTCCAGCTGTAATTGAGAAAAAAGTCGGCTGCTGCTGATTTGCTCCGACAAAGGCAAAACGGCCGCCCAAGGTTACCAGGCGGCCGTTGCAGTTGGATACTGATGCGGATGATGGAAATGTGTTCCTTCGCGACCTACCGCGTTAAGCGCCTGTTCATGCGGTCACGGGCTTGCACTTCACTTTCTTGGCGGGCTTGCAAGCAGCGGAGTCCACTCCCTGGCAGCAGTTCTCGGTCAGAAAGCCGACCAGGTCGTTCATATGCTCGATTTCGGGCCCGTAGTACACGAAGCGCCCTTCTTGGCGAGACGTTACCAGGCCAGCATGCGTCAGCTCCTTGAGATGGAAGGAGAGCGTCGCGCTAGCGAGGTCCAGGTGCTCCTGGATGACACCGACGTTAAGACCGTCCGGCCCGGCTGTGACGAGCAGGCGAAAAATAGCCAGGCGCGTCGGCTGTGCCAGCGCGGCTAAAGCTTTAATGGCGTCTTTTTCCTTCATAAGGCTCTGTCTTCAAGGTTATGTGCTGATTCTAACGCGACGCCGCCGGCGCCGGGCGGAACTGGAGCCCACGAATGTTACGGCTGCTTGCGACGAACGCACATTGCGCCCGCGCTTGCTACGTCACAACAGTTCCATTATATTGGAGATATCGAGTTATACATTCCACCGCGACCAGATGTCGTCAGGAGAAGTCCGTGACAGAACACCGAAAGTACAACGTCTTATTCCTCTGTACCCACAATTCCGCGCGTTCCATTCTGGCGGAAGCGGCACTGAATGAACTCGCGAGCGACCGCTTCGTGGGTTATAGCGCCGGTAGCCATCCCGGGACGGCTCCGAATCCTTTTGCGCTTGACCTGCTGCGTTCGCAGGGGATTTCGACCGAAGGGCTGCGCAGCAAGAGCTGGGACGAATTCGCTGAAGATGGCGCACCGCAAATCGATTTCATTTTTACTGTCTGCGACAACGCAGCCGGCGATGTATGCCCGATTTGGCCCGGTCACCCTGCGAAAGCCCACTGGGGCGTACCTGACCCCTCGACGGTCGAAGGCTCTGACGACGCCAAGCGCAAGGCATTCCTGCAGGCCTACGTGCAGATGAAGAAGCGCATCGACCTCTTCGCGAATCTGCCGTTCGAAAAGCTGGACCGCGTTGCGGTCCAGCAGGAAATGCAGAACATCGGCACGTCGCTGCGTGAGAAGGGAGAGTAACGATGGCAGGCAGTCAAACAGTCGCGAAGGCAGCTCGGCGGCCGCCTGGCGGCATCGGTTTTTTCGAGCGCTATCTGTCCGTGTGGGTCGCGCTATGCATAGTGGTCGGCATCGTTCTCGGCAAGCTGTTGCCCGGCGCTGTCCACACCGTCTCCACGCTGGAGTTCGCCCACGTCAACATCCCCGTCGGGATTCTGATTTGGGTCATGATTATTCCGATGTTGTTGCGCATTGACTTCGCTTCGCTTGGCAAGGTGCGCACACAGCTGAAAGGCATTGGCGTGACGCTGGTCATCAACTGGGCGGTCAAGCCGTTCACGATGGCGTTTCTGGCATGGGTCTTTGTGCGGCACGTATTCGCGTCGCTGCTGCCCGCTGACCAGCTCGACAGCTACGTGGCCGGTCTAATTCTTCTGGCTGCGGCGCCTTGCACAGCGATGGTCTTCGTCTGGAGTCAACTGACGAAAGGTGACCCGTACTTCACACTGTCCCAGGTCGCGTTGAACGACCTGATTATGGTGTTCGCGTTTGCCCCGGTCGTGGGTCTGCTGCTCGGCATCTCGAACATTGCGGTGCCTTGGGATACATTGCTGACCTCGGTGGTGCTCTACATCGTCATCCCCGTCGTCATTGCGCAGGTTATTCGCAAGACTCTCCTGCGTCAGGGCGAGCAGGTGTTTCAGAAAGCGCTCTCGAAGATTGGCCCGTTCTCCATCGCTGCGCTGCTACTGACAATCGTGCTGCTCTTCGCTTTCCAGGGTGAGCAAATAATCGCGCAGCCCCTGGTCATTCTGCTGTTGGCCGTGCCCATCCTGATTCAGGTGATTATCAATTCGTCGCTCGCCTATCTGGCGAATCGTCAACTGGGCGTATCGCACGACGTTGCTGCACCGTCCTGCCTGATTGGCGCCTCCAACTTCTTTGAACTTGCTGTTGCAACGGCCATCAGCCTGTTCGGTCTGAAGTCCGGTGCGGCACTGGCAACAGTGGTCGGCGTGCTCATCGAAGTGCCAGTCATGCTGGTCGTAGTCAAGGTCGTTAACTCGTCCCGTAACTGGTATCAGCGGTCGTCGTGATTGAATCAGCCGCCTTCCGCTGCGAAGGCGGCGGTGCCGCGTGAATACGGAAAGACGCCCTTCTTTCGTCGGAGCGATTTGCTTGCCTTTACAGCGTGGGCAAACGCTCGAAGTTGTCAAAGCAGGCAAACGGCGGCGGCACCTCGGTTATCTCAAGCGCGTCGACAAGCGCTGCGGACATGCCCTCGCTCAGCCAGGCGCAAATGTCTGCCAGTTGCTCGGGCGAGCCCTGCAACATCGCCTCTACCGAACCATCCATGCGGTTGCAGACCCAGCCTGTGACGCTTAGCTCTCGAGCGCGGCGTACACAGGCTTCCCGATAGCCCACGCCCTGCACCTGGCCACGCACTTGCACCAGTCGGGTCTCGAGCGGCTCGTCCTTATCGTGAGATTCCATGGGTGTACTCCGGTTGCAGGTCCATGCGCCTGCGAGGGTGGTTCAATGAAGCGGTTCGGGCGTAATCGACTACTTGGGCACATCCTCCTGCAAGGATTTCAGTCGGATAGCAAGTCAGACGGGTACGCGAACCCTACAAAGGTCGTAGAACGTCCTCGAGGTCATCAAGCGACAGCGGCTCGATGAGATGGGCATCAAATATCCGTTCGTCAGTCTCGGGTTTGCTGGCGACATCGACGGAGCCTGTTAGGGCCACCAGCTTCGTCAACGAGCATTGCGCACGGAGACGAAACAACTGTGCCAACTCAGACCCGTCCATACCCGGCATCGAGATATCAATGAGGGCAACATCGGGTGCAAATGACTTGACTATCGAGAGCGCGTCAGTTCCACTCGTCGCCCGCTTTACGTCATGTCTTTGCCGCCGCTCGCCCCTAGGAAGTCCGGCGCCTCGGACGCGAATTGCTGCGAGACTACGCGGAAGATTCAAACCGAATCGCCCTCTAGCAGTCAATCGGTGAGAAAATACGTGTGATGAATGTGTTGCTGGGCCATCGATTTTGCCTTGCTATGGGCGATAGATAGATATCTTTCGTGCGTTCGTACGGTTCAGGCAAAATCGAGAATCCTTTGGGGGCTAGCACAGCTGGCCGTGCACACCCTGATAAGTACATTTGACGTCGAAACAAAAAACGGCCTCACCCACTTACATGTTTAGACTGAAAATGTACCCCGCCAAAAACGGCGATGCCTTCCTTGCCGACTTCGGCGGTACATACCTCCTCATTGATGCTGGCTTCGCGAGTACCTACCAAGACTTCGTTGCGGCGGACTTGGCGCAACTTGCAAAGGAGGGAGGACGGCTCGACCTGGTCGTCTGCACGCACATCGACGCCGACCACATCGGCGGCCTTCTAGAGTTCTTCTCGTGCAACGGCACTCCCGCCAAACGAGGCATTGAGGTCGACGCCGTCTGGCACAACAGCCTACGGTCGTTGCCTTCCCCGACTGCAGAACCTGACGGTTTTCATGACCGCATGGTTCTGGAAGCCATTCGCCGGCGCGGCTTTCAGGGAGCCCCGACATCGTCGCCGAACCCCATAAGCGCTCGACAAGGAAGTTCACTCGCCAAGCTCCTTCGACAGCATTGCTACACCTGGAACTCGGGGGACGGCTCGACCTGCATCAGTGAAGGTGGCTCACTTTCTTTGCCGCATGATGTGAGCGTCCACGTCATCGGGCCTACGACCACCCGTCTCGAAGAACTGCGCAACCTGTGGCTGAGAGAGGTCCGAAAGCTTGGCTACAAGGGTTCGTCTCAGCCAAGCGACCTCACGGACGATGCCTATGAGATGTGGTGCGCCAGAGCGCCGGACCCTTCCATTCCTCAGGCCACGCCCATAGCAGCCAACGGAGGTTTGCGACTCGCAGAAGTTTACACGCCAGACACCTCAATCTCGAATGGCAGCTCCATCACGCTCATCGTCTCCAACGGAAACAAACGAATTCTCTTCCTTGGAGATGCCTGGGCTGAAGATGTCGTAGCGAAGCTGCGGTCGCTTCACGCGCCGACTACGCCCATCATCTTTGATGCCATCAAGGTCTCACACCACGGGAGCCTCCACAACACAAGCGTAGACCTTCTATCGTTTGCAGACTCGCCCTGCTTCCTCATCTCATCCGACGGGACACGCCATGGCCATCCTGACTTTGAGGTACTAGCCGAAATCGTGGACCGACCGGCGCCATTCAAGAGGCATCTATTTTTCAATTACGAAACCGCTGCGTCCAAGCAGCTTGAATCACATACATCGAAGTCCGGCACAGCCTTCAGCGTCCATGTAGCTGAGAACGACTGGATTCAAGTGGGGGAGAACAACTATGACTGAGGACGAACTCAAGCAGGCCACCTGCCAAGTCATTGGCAACGACGAGTCCGGGACCGGGTGGCTTATCACGGCGGACCTCGTCCTCACGGCATATCACTGCGTCGAAACCGCAGTACGTGGTGGCGAACCCGTCATTGTTCGCTTTGGGGTTGGTTCATCTGCATCTGAGCACACGGTAGTTGTGGGTCCACATGACGAAGACCTCGATATTTGCCTGCTGCAGCTATCTACCCCCCTCGGCGTCGAACCCATACCCATTGACTCCGATGGTCTGCGTCCCGGCGAGAAGTGGTTCGCATTTGGATACCCGGCGGCAAAGCTACAACTGGGTCACGTCGTCAAAGGCGAAATTCAGCAAGTGTTGCCCGAGCGCGTGCATGGCGTAGACCTAGACCTGTCTGTAGAGCCAGGAACGCATCTGTCGGACTACCAGGGGCTCTCCGGCTCGGCGTTCATGGTCGGCAACGTCTGCAAAGGTCTGCTGCGACTCAACATAGACAGTGCCATCGGAGCCTTGAGTCTCTCGATGCTGAAGCCCTTCCTGGGGGCGAACGGCCTGCTACCTGACGAGCCGACGGACAGCGAAGACCCCGGACCAGTCGGAGCGCGGCCTGCCTTTGACGAACTCTTCGAGGCTGCCATCGTCAACAAGCGCGGTGGATACGTCTTTGTCGATGGCTCGCACGGCGTCGGCAAGTCTACGTATTGCCAAGAATTTAGGCCAGAGTCACCAGAGCTGGAGAAGCTCGGCGTGTATCAGCTTACTGAGCGCGTCCGTGGCTCAACGCCAGCGCACCAAGCCCAACCGGAGGTGTTCTTCGACTGGGCAAACTCCCTGCTCTCCATAAGGGCGACGGGCAAGCCAGCCAGGCTGATGGAGCTTTCGTACAGCCAACTCATTGAGAAGACAGACGAGGTACTTCAATCTTTGGCGAAGCGTTGTGCGAAGGCAGGAAAGGTGGGCGTGCTCTTCATCGACGGCATAAGTGAGGCTGCCGCTGCAGGCGAAGAAACCCTAAAACGATTCGTCAATCTGCTGCCGCAAAAGGTGCCTGACGGCTTGGTGGTGGTCATCACCGGCGTCGCACTAGATTCAATTGCCAGCAGCCTCGGGACAATCCTTCAGGGTGCGGAGCGTTTGACCCTTCCCAGCCTCGACCGCGACATCCAATACGGGGTTTGTGTCGAATTTCTCGACAGGGACAAGGCCACCACGGAAATCGTGGGGACCCTTTGCGACCGAGCAATGGGACACCCGCTCTACCTTCGATACCTCGCCGACTTGGTGAACAGCGGAGCCACCCAGGGTGACATTGCCGAGCTCCCAGTGTTCAGCGGCTCCATTCAGGATTACTACGAGACCATCTGGGCCAAGCTTGTGCCCAACGCTGACGTCGTCAACTTGCTTGGAATCATTGCCCGCCTGCGTTGGGGTATCCCGGCCAGAGATTTGACAAGCATGCTGACCTCTGCCGAATCGGGAGTGTTCCCTTCTACACTCCTACGCGTTCGGCATCTGCTGGCCAATCCGGAGAACACTGCGATTTATCACCCGTCGTTCTCAGAGTTCGTCGTTCACAAGACAGCACCCATCGGCGAATTGGTGGAGGCGCGTCTCGCAGGCTTTTGCAGCGCGACGGAGAGCGGCGACTACGGAGTTCTAAACAAGATCTACCACGGGCTCCGGGGGGGACGAGAGCCTCTGCTGCTGGCCATTCAAGGCTGCCAGCAGGCGTGGGTTGACGACTCTGTGCTACTCGGCGCAGAGCCAGACGTGCTGCTCGCGGATATTGATGAGACCCTCGCTGCGGCTACCAGTGTCGGGACAGCAACTGACATAATTCGCTTGCTGCTTCTTTCCCAGCGTCTGACCTTTCGGTACAACACCCTCTTCGTGCAGTCAGCTGAGCTCGTGGCTCTGGCGCTCATCTCACTCGGCAAAACTGAGAGCGCGCTTCGGCACGTCGTCCGAAACGGTCGCCTCGTCGTCTCGGCGGATGAAGCTTTTTCCGTGGCAAACGCCTTTACGCAGCAGGGCAGCCCTGGACAGGCAATAGAAGTTTTGGAGCTTGTTCAGCGTGAGATAAATGCAGTCTTTGAAAAACTGCACTCCGAGGACGGTGTCAGCGCTCAAGAACTCCTCAGTGCAGTGGACCTTCGGCTACATGCTTTTTCCCTTGCGCAAGCCGCAGGTGAAGACCCACCGTTCACCAGATTCCTTCGCGCCATCGTTGAAGGCATCCTGCGCCGCCCCGGTGGCAACTTCTCGCCAGATGAGGGGGACGAAGTTCTTCGGCAGTTGACCGGCGAGATGATGGGGGCGCGGCTTTGCCTCATAGGCAAGTATCAACCTTTCCTGAAGCTAGCCGTGCCGGCCGACGTGGATTTGCGCCACCAACTGCTTGTCTTTCTGCAGACCCTGGCGCATGGCGAAATGCACTCTGAGCACTACGGAGTCCCACTCAAGCGCGAGATGGTTGACCTCGTGCTCTCGGACGTCGAGAGAGCTATCGGCGCACCTCTGCGCCCCGAGGACCGGCGCTTCGTATTCACAGATACTTTGATTGAAGCGGGCGCAGCTCCCGGCCTCGTCGATACATACTCCGCGTGCGTAGATATGGGTGACGGGACGCTGCCCTTGTACGAGAAGAATCGAGCGGACTCTGACGAGGCCATCTTCGAGAGTGCAATGCTGCGTCTTAGAGCATCATCGTTCCTTGAGGATGGATATGCTGAGCCTTCTGTGCAAATGCCGCGCGCCGAGGATTGGGAAGGGGCCCTCGAGGTCATCGCACGAGCCGTTGCATGGTGCGACGGCAAGGGCCGGAGGGCCATGGCGGAAAAAGACCAAGCTGGCCTTGACGCAGTATGGTCGTTCGTGGCCGATGCTCTTCTTCCGTGCTTCGCGTTCGAGCTTGAATCGCGCATCCACTGGGAGTCAAGCTACTTCATTCCGGAGACCGTGGTTCCGCAGCTGTACCGGCGTGTCGCAAAGCTGGTGCTTGACTGTTTCCCGACGAAAGCAGTGGTCTTGCTCGACGCAATAGAGCGCAGGTTCGACGTGCAACTTGGCCTCTACAACGAAGGGTTTCGGCGGGCGCTCCAAGAGGTGCTGCGCCTCTTCATAGAGCGCGACCCTGAAGGACCGAACGCGGACAAGGTCTTCTCGCTCGCATTGCTCTGGAGGGACTACGTCGCAGCGAACGTGGAGAACAGATTTGAGCTCGTCCCAGAGCTTCTGCAAATTGTCCCGCTGCTGGCCAGGCTGAAAGCGCCCGAGGAGGCGCTTAGAACCTATAAATCGGTCCTGTCGTTCTCGATGGGGCCGAGCTGGTACAAGGAAGACCAGCTGTCCATGATGACCGGCACTTTGGAGACGCTACCCGCTACGTCGCCCGTTCAGGCTTCGTCGCTCGCCCAAATCGCAGGCCTCTTGGAGCGTGCCACGGGCGAGATGACGTTTCAACGTTTTGTCCGTGCCGACAAGGGCAATTTCATCGGGCAGCTCTGCCGCAGGTCGCTTTTCTCAGACGCAGTCCGATACTTCCAACATCAGAGCTGTGGAACCCTCGACGAGTTGTTCGCGCAGGCGACGAGTGGCAACCTCGACCGCGTTTCAACCCTTGTTGGTATGCGGTTCCCAGGGGTAGCACTGGAGGAGCAGGCTGCCTTGCTCGCTCTGTTGCACCACACCCGTGAACAGGCGAACTGGCAGTTGCGTTGGGCACTCCTCGAGGTGTACCAACATGGGGATGAACGGCACCTGTCCGAGTGGGGGAAAGAGTACGCGGCCATCATCTCGGAACTGGTGAATAGCCCTGACGACCTGGCGCGGGTGAAGGCTCGGGTCCTCTCGATTGCAAACTCATTGAACGCTGAGCGAGCCTGGCTGCTGTTAAAAGCCCTCGTCCCAAACCTACCGTCCGACCTTCGCCCCGATTTCGCGGGTCTCTTAGATGAGGTGAAGTCCAACCTTGACGAGCGCCAAATTGAACAGCTGACATCGAGTTTCGGTCTTCGATATGAGCAAGATGACGGAGACGAGACAGCGAAACTTGAAGCTGGCACCACGAAGCCGACCGATGACGTAGCCGAGGAGGATGCCGGGCATGACCGCTTGTTCATGCCCGGGACATTTGGCAAACGTTCAGCAATAAGGGATGCTCGTACGCAAATTGAAAGCGCACGCACACATCTGAACCGACGCAACTTCTCTGCGGCGACTCAAGAGTGCATCGGGGCACTGCAGACGCTGCAGGCAGGAGGATGGTCGGTCTGGTCGAACAACCATTCCGGCAGCGACGCCGACCGACTCATCAACGCTCAAGTCCAGAACGCCGATGAACTCGCCAGACTGTATGGACCATTGGCCCGCGAAGAGCGCCACACGCAACGCTGGGCGATTGCATCCCACCTCATATCTCTGGTTGGAAACAAGGTTAGCGCAGCCCAGCAGGCGGCATTGCTAGCGGTGGCCATTGACCACGTAAGGCAAATCGTGGGCGACGCCTCGCCGGCGCCGTTCGAATACATCGGTAGCTCTGCGGCTGGTGCTGCGTCTGAGGCCCTCCTTGAGCTACTGCTTTGGACATTAGACCATCCGGCTTGGGAACGCCGTGACAGCGGCGCGGCCATGGTGCTATGGCTTGCCCGTACAAACGGAGATTGGCTCTCAAAACTCGCCCAGCTTGCTGTCTCGATGGACAGACGAAACCGGGCAGATATCGCGTCTGCAACGCTGGACATCCTCTCCCGTGAAGACTCGGTTGGATTATGGCAACGCATTGAGCCGCACATTGAGCTTGCACGGGCTCTTGAGCAGTGTCGGCACGTGGGCCGGTTCGCAACGTTCATGCGAATTGCTGAGCGCGCGAGCAAGCGCGGTGTCGACTCGGCCACGACCGCGCTCAAGACGCTGCGGGACCGATTCCCCGAGGAAAATCCCATCTTTACTCCTGCTCAAGACAAAGGGCCGCCAAGTTTTGTGCCGCCGACGCTGCATGAGCTTTGGCGCGATTTATCGCAATTGGGATTCCTTACCGAAGACGACCTACGAGCGTTCTCCGCCCAGATGGTCGACTGCTGTTTGCCGCTGACAGTCGAAATGGCTTGTGCGTTGGAATCGCTCGTCGCGGAGGGGGGGCGAGAGGACCCGAGTTTCCCAACCGGCCGTTGGGCTTCAACCGTGCGCTTTGTGCTGAACACTGCGCTCTTTCAGCCCATGCCTGTCAGCAAGCTCAGAAGGGCTGAGGTCTTGCTCAGGGCTTACAACCCAGAGACGCTTCTAGAACCCGGGAACGGAGGGGACCTCCTGAAAAGCCTCGTCGCGTGCGTGGAAAGCGGCAGAGAACGAAACTACATGCCATCGTATGGAGACATGGTCTTCCTCGATTTTCAATGCATCCTAGAGATGGAACGGCGTACCGTTTACGTGGAGCTTACGTCGCATCTCGTGCCTCCTGGCCAGCCACAGCCAGTACCGCCTATTGCACCTACCTTCAAGGCAACCGAGCTGCCCCGGCCAGGCCCCGATGAACCCATCGCTATCTGCGGCAGAGCACTGCCGACCATCGCCTACTTCGGTTCCGTTAGTCCGGCTATCCCAACGCCTCGATTTCTGCAGCTCGTGGGGGCCCAAGCGTCGAACACCGTTCGGTACCATTGGAGAGATGGACGTACCGTGACGAGCTTGGCTTCAAGTCGTCGACATGAGACCACTTTACTTGCTGTTGAGCGGGACGCACTTGCATTGCCTGAAGGCTGGCAAATGCAATGGATTCTGCGAGTCAATGGTAAAGCCCGAGCGGTACTTCACAAATTCTAGAGAACAACTACGTATGCTTACGCCTATGCACACGCCCTACACTAGGGCCGAGTTTGAAGAGCGCATGAACTATGCGCGAGAACAACTGATAAACGGGAAGATGCATTTCGCCAAGGGCCTTCGAGGCCCAGATAGTCTGCTCAATGTGCGCTACCTTCCAAACGGTCGAATTGACCTTCTCAGTATCGACGAGTTGGCCCGGGTGAACGCAAACATGACCTATCAGATGCGCAACATGGACTTCGGCGAAATGCTCTTGGACGACAAGGGGCGGTGACGGGCCAACGGGTTTCCGAAATCAAGTCGAGCAGCGTATTGCCGCCGGTCGCAAGGATGCCCGCACGCTGAACACGTTGCTCGGGGAACTATCAAGACTTATCATTCAATAAGAATCTCAATAGATACTTCCCAAAATCTCAGGTTATGGTTCCCGCTACACCTGCGCCTTTCGCCTCAGGCGGTTTTTCTTTCGCTCGCCAACAACCCGACCGCCAATTTTGCAAGCCAGCGCCTGACTACTGTTCAGATTGGCACCTGCGGAGAATTGGCTCAATGAAGGGGGCCGGCTGCAATCGCATGCTTGCGCATCTTCTCCCAAAGACTCTTTCTGGAGATACCAAGGGCGTGGGCCGTCTCGGAAATGTGCCCTTGGTGCTGCAGCAGCGCCGCGCGGATGAACGCATTTTCGCACGCTGCCATGTAGCCATCGAGAGGAGCGTCCATATCCAGTGCCGCTGCGACCTGAGACCCGTCTTCCTCAAAAATATCTGACGAAAAGAGCATGTTGCGGGAGCACACGATGCATGCGCGCTCAAGACGATTCTGCAACTCCCGCACATTCCCGGGCCATCCATACGTCGCCAATCGCGCTTCGGCTGACGGATGAAACAGTTTCGTGGGTTCACCAAGCCGGCCCGCAATATCGCGTACGAACCGGTGCGCAAGCCACAGGACATCGTCGGGCCTGTCGCGAAGTGCCGGGACGCGTAGCTGAAGGATGTTGATGCGGTAGAAGAGGTCCTCCCGAAACTTTCCGACCCGGACCAGCTCCGCGAGGTCCCGGTTCGTTGCGCAGACCAGCCAAAAGTTGGTTTCGAACCCTCTCTCACCGCCCACTCGCGTAACGCGTCGCTCCTGCAGCGCCCGCAGCAACTTCACTTGCATCGACAGAGGCAAGTCGCCTATCTCATCGAGGAAGAGCGTGCCACCCTCGGCCTGCTCGAAGTAGCCTTTCTTTTGCCGTTCCGCACCGGTGAATGCGCCTCGTTCGTGGCCGAAAAATTCGGACTCGAGAAGCGTCTCTGGGACGGCGCCGCAATTAACTGCGACAAACGGTAACGCCTCACCAGGCGCATGCCGATGAATGAACCGTGCGAGCACTTCCTTGCCGACACCGGACTCGCCAGTAATCAGAATCGATTTGGCTCGACCCGCCACTCTCGGCACCAGTTCCGCAAGGCGCCGCATCGCCTCAGACACACCAAGCTCGCTCTGCGCGGGCATGGCCTGGTCAGGGATGCTCGTTCCTGTGAGAAGTCTGACCTTGTCGACCAGCGCGCCAATGTCGAACGGTTTGGTGATGTAGTCAGCCGCGCCGCTCTTCAGGAGAGAAACCGCCGTGTCGACTGAAGCGTAGGCTGTGATGAATACAAATGGCGGCACCGATACGTGCGTGGCCATTGAACGTGAAAACAGGTCCTCACCCGATATGTCGGGTAGCCGGATGTCGCTGATGACGGCCTGGTACGGCCGGTTCCGCAGGGCATCCAGGGCGGATTCGCCGTCGGTATGCCAGTCCACGTCGAAACCTTCCAGACGGAAGCGGTCGGCCAACGACTCCCCCATGATGGGGTCGTCCTCGACGACACAGATAAGCGTGGTCGACATGATGCTCTCCTGTTTCATGGAGAAGTAACCGGTAACAGCACTGCAAAACACGTTCGCCCCGGTGCGCTATCTACTGAAATTGTGCCACCAAGTTGCGTCGCGATTTGATAGCTTACCCACAGGCCAAGGCTGTACGAGCGTCGGCCCTCGGCTATCGCAACCGACCCGAACGGCTCGAATAGATGCTCCATGGCAACGCCGGATATGTGCTGACCCGTGTTCGATACCGTGATTTGTAGTCCAAGTCCGTTGACTGCGACCAGGCAGTCAACGCGTCCGCCAACCTCTACGGCCTTCACTGCGTTGAGCAGCAGATTGAGAACGAGCTGGCGCACCAGATGCGCTGGCAGTCCAATCGCCTCGTCCAGTTCAATTTCCCAATGAAACGCTGCCTGTTTTGCCTGTATTTGTGGCGCAATCAACAGCTTCAAATCCTGCCAGTCCGACAGGCTCATTGCCGGCGAGTCGAGGCGAGCCTCGAACAGTAACGCGCCGACCGTCGCGCGGATTTGTGCGAGACCGCGTTCGAGCAATCCCAACGTCTTTCTGGTTTGGGCGTCGGGTTCACCATGCGTGTTGAGTGTATCGATGGCGTTCAGCATGCCGCCCAGCGGGTTGTTGATTTCATGCGCGATGCCGGCCGCTACCTGGCCTACCGCCGCGAGTCTCTCGGAGACAACCACTTCGCGTTCCAATGCCTGTTTCTGCGCCAGTTCGGCGAGCATGGCCTGGAACTGCTGTTCCAGTTGACCTATCTCGTCGTTCCCTTGGGCTGTGATACCCGCGCCGACTTTTTCAGGGTGCTCCTTCCCAATGCGGCCCATTGCGGCTGCGAGGCGTAGGAGCGGTTTCGCCATCCGGTCGCCCCAGACCCAGCCCAACGGTATGAGCAGTAGCAAGGCCGGCACCGTAGCCACGGCTAGCTTGAGCAAGGTTGACCGTACACGGTCGTAAAAGGTGTTGGCGTCGTAGACCAGCACCACATAGCCGAGGCGGCTTCCGTCATCCGAATTCACCGGCATGCCGGCGGTGACGTCGCGGCTCGCGAGTAATCCCGGAAAGTCGAAAAAGAACGGGTCACCGGCGCCACCCAGATGGGAGATGACCGTACCGAACTGGGAAGGAAGCTGGGCGACCGGCCGCTGGACAGGTTCCTTTCGGGGAGAGGTCGAGGCGTACACCCGAGCCTTCGAGTCGAACAGAACGATTTCCTCCAGCGGATTCGAGGGCTCCCTGACCGCCACCGGCGTCCGAATCACTTCGAAGGCGCGCCACAGGTCGTCCTTGACCATTGGGTCGCGAACCGACAGTGCGAGAACTCGGCACAGATTCTGGGCGCTGCTTTCAAGGTCATTTCTGGCGTCCGAAACCGCTACGCTTACAAGCGCGAAGGTCACGAGTATTTCCGTTAGCAGGATAACTGCGCTCAGCGCAAGCGGAATCTTGTAGCGGTAGCTGAGATGGGACAGCATCTGCGCGGCCCTAAACCGGCCCGGAGTTCAGGATGGCAACCAGGCGGCGTATGCCGTCGAACACCTTGTCGTCGTCCGGCACGAAGCCATCAAGGTTCAATCGCTGCAGTACATCCCGAGCGGCAGGCCGGTCTTTCATCCCAAGCAATGCGCGCTGGATACGGAAAAACGATTCATCGTCGAGCGAGCGGCGCGCCACAATCGGTGGAAAACCATACTGGGGAGAACGCCACGCCACCCGGACGTCGCGAGTGCGTTCCGGGTACTGCTTCTCGATGGTGTCGTAGACGTACCCATCAATCTCGCCCGCATCCGCAAGTCCGGTCGTCACGGCGTCAACGACTTTTCTGTGCGCATATGTGAAGAAGGATTTCTTGAAAAAGCCGGTCGGCCGGATACCGGCACGTATCAGTTCGGTCGTCGGAACGAGAAAGCCCGAATTGGACTGTGGGTCGCTAAAGGCGAACACGCGGTTTCGAAGGTGCGTGATGTGGGTGGTCTGCGTATCGCTTCTGGGGACAATTAGATATGAACGATAAAGCGGATTACCCTGATAGTCCGGTATCGCCATCAAGCGCATCGTTTGTGAGTTGGTGACGTATGGAAACCCGCACACCCACGCCACATCGAGCCGGTTCTCGGCAAGCAAGTCATCAATCTCACGATAGCTATTGCGCTGCACAAACGTCACATCAGTGTTGCATACCTCGCCTAGCTCGCGGCCCCAACGGTCGAGCAAGCTGATTTCGTTATCGAGGAACACGGCAGTCGTGCCGAACGCAACCGTCGGGCCTTCGCCGGCAGTCGCAAGCTTGAAGGACGAGAGCAGTGGAAGGCCTAGCGCGAAGTGTAGGACTTGCCGCCGCCGGATGTTACGAATTGGTGACATAACGGCTCTCTCCCCCTCACGAACCGTTACCGAACGGTAATGGCGTCCATCAGGTCTGCTGAATTCAAATCGTCTTGGCGCAAGCCTTCCGGCGGACGTCGGACCGCGTGGCATACCTCTTGCCGTTAGCTCGATGCTAACCACTACACGAGCAAGATTCAAGCGAGGAGGAGACCATGTCAGAACTCAAAATCCGGCGTCGCACATTCCTTAAATTGGGCGGCGGCTCGATTGCCGCAACCGCAGCTTCTGCTCTGGTTCCCACCGTGGGCTCGGCCGCAAACCCCGTGGATACCAGCAAGACAAAGCTCCCTTACCCGAAAAAGGCCGTCGGACAGGTGGGACGCATGACGGTCAACGCCCCTGTTACGTTCACCTATCCGGATGCTGCATCACCCTGCGCAGCTCTCAAGCTTGGGAGCCGCGTTCCGGGTGGCGTCGGCCCCGATGGGGACATCGTCGCCTATAGCACCATGTGTACGCACATGGGCTGCCCCGTTGTCTATGAGCCGACGACGAAGGTTTTCAAGTGTCCCTGCCACTTCAGTATGTTCGATGCGGAAAAAGCCGGCCAGATGATTGTTGGGCAGGCCACCGAAAATCTGCCTCGGGTGCGGCTTCAGTATGACGAGAAGACAGGCACCGTGTCAGCAGTCGGCGTGGAAGGTTTGATATACGGCCGTCAGGCCAACGTTCTTTGAGTTCGAGGAGCTGAAAATGCCTACCGATAAGGACCGCATTGCGCTACCGCCGGTCACGGCCCAGCGAACCAACATGACCTGCCATTTTTGCATCGTTGGATGCGGGTACCACGTGTACAAATGGCCGGAAGACCAGGAAGGTGGCCGCGCTCCCAACCAGAATGCGCTTGGTGTTGATTTTCGCAAACAGGTGCCGCCACTCTCCCTCATCATGACGCCTGCCATGGAAAACGTGGTCACCGACCGCGATGGCTCGCGCCACACCATCATGATTGTTCCGGACAAGAGCTGCGTCGTGAACAGTGGCTTGAGTTCGACACGCGGCGGCAAGATGGCGATGTACATGTACGCGGCGGACGGAATCACCCAGGAACGGCTGAGACAACCGCGCATCTACCTAAGCGACCAGTGGGTGGATACGACCTGGGACCAGGCGATGGCGCTCTACGCGGGCCTGATGAAGAAGGTGCTCGACAAGGATGGTCCGAGCGGTATTGTCTTTTCTGCCTTCGACCATGGTGGTGCGGGTGGCGGCTTTGAGAACACGTGGGGTTCCGGCAAGCTGATGTTTACGGCGCTACAGACCCCGATGGTCCGCATTCACAACCGCCCCGCGTACAACTCGGAGTGCCACGCGACTCGCGAGATGGGTGTTGGCGAGCTGAACAATTCATACGAGGATGCCGAACTGGCCGATGTCATCTGGTCTATCGGCGCGAACTCATACGAAACACAGACGAATTACTTCCTGAATCATTGGGTACCGAACCTGCAGGGCGGGACGCTCGACAAGAAAAAGCAACGCTTCCCTGGCGAGGCGTTCCCGAAGACGAAGGTCGTGTTTGTGGACCCGCGACGCACGCCAACCGTTGCCATTGCCGAACAGGTAGCCGGAAAGGACAACGTGATGCACCTCGACATCCAACCGGGCACCGACATCGCACTGTTCAACGGGATTTTTACCTACGTGGTTCAGCAAGGGTGGATTGACAAAGACTTCATTGCCGCCCACACGAATGGGTTTGACGCGGCTGTCCAGGCCAATAAGTTGTCACTCGACGAGTGCAGCAAAATCACAGGCGTATCCGCTGAAAAAATCCGGACGGCGGCGGAATGGTCGTATATGCCGAAGGCCCCCGGCCAGATGCCGAGGACGATGCATACCTACGAAAAGGGCATCATCTGGGGCAACGACAATTATCTGATTCAGTCGTCGCTACTGGACGTCGCTGTGGCCACTCACAATGTCGGAAGGCGAGGTACGGGTTGCGTGCGGATGGGCGGACACCAGGAGGGATACACGAGGCCGCCGTATCCCGGCAACACGAAGATATACATCGACCAGGAACTCATCCACGGCAAGGGGCGGATGATGACGTGGTGGGCGTGCAATAACTTCCAGACGAGCAACAACGCACAGGGATTGCGCGAAGTGGTCTTGCGTCGCTCGCAGATTGTTAAAGATGCGATGCAGGGTGCCCGTGGCGCGAGTACGGAGCAGATGGTCGACATCATCTACGACGCGACCAGCAAGGGTGGTCTGTTCGTGACGAACATCAACATCTATCCGACAAAGTTGCAGGAAGCTGCGCACCTCATGTTGCCAGCTACACACCCCGGCGAAATGAATCTGACGTCGATGAACGGCGAGCGCCGCATGCGCCTGTCCGAGCGGTTCATGGACCCGCCGGGAACTGCGATACCAGACTGTCTTATCGCTGCGCGCGTCGCCAACACGTTACGCGCCATGTATCAGAAAGATGGCAATACGAAGATGGCCGCACGGTTTGATGGTTTCGACTGGAAGACCGAGGAAGACGCTTTCAACGATGGGTTCCGTCGTGCGGGTCAACCGGGTGTGGAAAAGATAGACAGTCAGGGCGGCGATACCGGAAACCTGGTCACCTACGAGCGGCTACGCGTTATGGCAAACAACGGGGTGCAATTACCAGCGAAGGCGTGGGAAGGAGGCAAGCTGGTCGGCACCGAAATGATGTACATGGACGGCAAATTCGATACGCCAGACGGCAAGGCGCAGTTCAAGCCGTCTCCGTGGCGAGGACTACCAAAGCTGGTTGCAGACCAGAAAGGGAAATACCGCTTCTGGATTAACAACGGCCGCACGAATGAGGTGTGGCAAACGGTGTATCACGACCAGTACAACGAATTCGTCCGAGCCCGTGACCCGATGGCCTACATCGAAATCAATCCGGACGATGCACAGGGGCTTGGAATTGGCGCGGGCGATATCGTCGAGGTCTTCAATGACTTTGGGTCCACGTATGCAATGGCCTATCCGGCAGCCGAACTGAAGCATGACCAGACCTTCATGGTCTTCGGCCATATCAACGGCATCCAGGACAACGTCACGACCACATGGACGGACCGCAACATCATTCCGTACTACAAGGGCACGTGGGCGAACATTCGTCGTGTCGGGTCGATGGAGGATTACAAGCAAACGGTCAGCTTCAAGAGTCGCCGTTATACATAGGTGACGACGGCCGGCGCATTGCCGGCCGGATTCTCTCTTTCTGGGTCGACGGCTATCCGCACGTGGGAGTGGAGCTGCGATGAAGGCATTTACTCTTGGGCGAGTCATTCCGCTTGTCGAAGTCGGCGCCGCTGACCCAACGGAACGTGGTTTCCGTACACACGACGTTACGGCCGCAGAGCTATCGGTTCGGGACACGCGTCTGCGGCCGTTGCGAGACCTGCGTATATCAGTCACGGACCGCTGCAACTTCCGTTGCGTCTACTGCATGCCGAAGGAGGTGTTCGGCAAGGACTACGCATTCCTGCCTCGACGTGAATTGCTTAGCTTCGAGGAAATTGAGCGCGCGGCACGGGTGTTCGTTGGCCTCGGTGTCGAAAAAATTCGACTCACTGGTGGGGAGCCATTGCTGAGAAAGGACCTTGAATATCTTGTCGAACGGCTGGCTCGACTGCGAACGCCTTGCGGCGCTGATATCGACCTAACGCTGACGACAAACGGCTCACTGCTCAGTCGCAAGGCACAGTCGCTGAGGAACGCGGGAATGAAGCGTATCACCGTCAGCCTCGACTCGATAGATGAGACTGTGTTTCAGCGTATGAACGGCGTAGGTTTTCCTGCCGCGCTCGTGCTCGAAGGAATCGGCGCTGCGCTGCGAGTCGGCTTCGCTCCAGTCAAGGTCAACATGGTGGTCAAGCGCGGCGTGAACGACGCACAGATTCTCCCCGTGGCCGGACACTTTCGTGGGAGCGGCGTGCAGGTCCGATTTATTGAATATATGGACGTCGGCACGAGCAATGGCTGGAATGTAGAATCAGTAGTGCCTTCGTCGGAGGTTGTCCGTTGCATTGACTCAGTATTCCCACTGGTTCCGACCGGTCGTGACAAGTCATCGGACACGTCGATGCGATTCCACTATGCCGACGGCCAAGGAGAGATTGGCGTCATCTCGAGCGTCACCCAACCTTTCTGCGGGGATTGCACGCGGCTACGGTTGTCTGCGGACGGTCGGCTCTATACGTGCCTCTTTGCCACACACGGCCTCGACATTCGGTCGCCCGTACGAGATGAATGCACTGATGAGACGTTGCGCCGATTGGTAGCTGAACTGTGGATGCGGCGTGCCGACCGCTATTCAGAACAGCGCGGCGAAAAGAGCGCCGCTCACGACCAGTCCAAAGTCGAAATGTCGTTCATCGGCGGCTGACGTAGCATCGATGAAGCCACCGCTGTCCGTCCTGCACTTAGAGTATGGAACATCGTCTCGTGCCGCCGTAGAGCCTGTTCCGCTATTTGACGCGGTGTCCGTGCTCATCAACTACAACCTCGCCATCCTCTTTCTTAAATGGCACGTTTTGGGCTTCGGGAAGGATGTCGAAAATGACCTCAGATGGGCGGCACAGCCGCACACCGTGGTCGGTCACCACCAGCGGTCGGTTGATGAGAATGGGATGCTCGAGCATTGCGTCAATGAGCTGGTCGTCGGTGACAAGTGGGTCATCTAAGCCCACGTCCACGTACGGAGTACCTTTCTGGCGTACGACTTCTCGCACACTCAACCCCGACCTGCGGATGAGGTCCAGCAGCGTTTCGCGAGTCGGTGGTGCCTTCAGATACTCGATAACAATCGGTTCGACGCCCGCGTTGCGAATCATGGCCAACGTATTCCGCGAGGTGCCGCATTCCGGGTTGTGATAAATCGTGACGCTCATGATGTCGATTCCTCTAGAGTTTTCAAATATTGGCCTATCTGCGTTGCTGCCGACCTCGCCGAGCGCATAACGCCGATAAGCGTCGCGGATGCGAAGCCGCACCATTCCCCGTATCCGACAAGCCAAAGTCTCGGCTCCTGCACTGCGCGACCATCAACGACATCTACGCGGCCGGCGTCGTTGAGGATGTGCAGTGGCCGTAGATGTTCGAGTGCGGGGCGAAAGCCAGTGCACCAGATAACGGCATCCACGTGAGAGTGAAAACCGTCTTTCCATACGACGCCGTCTACCGTGAAATGCGAGAACGGTCGTACAGAATGCAACACTCCCCGTTCGCGGGCTCCGCGTACGGGTGGCACCATCACCACGTCGCCCAGACCTCCACTCGGCGCCGGGTCCGGTCGTCCCTCCACACGCGCTTTCCATCGTTCGGTCGCACGCTCGAAGAGAACACGTCCGTCGACCTCGTCAGGCAGAAAGGTTGGCTGTTCCAACGTAACCCAGGTTGCGTGACAGAACTGCGACAGTTCGGCGAGTATCTGTGCCCCGGAATTGCCTCCGCCTACAACTAGGACATCCTTTCCGTAGAACGTATCCGGATTGCGGTAATGTGCTGAGTGCAACTGTTCGCCCTCGAAGCTGCCATGTCCTGGATAGTCCGGAATGTATGGGCGTCCCCATGTGCCCGTCGCACTAATAACCGCTTTTGCCAGCCATTCATCCTTGTCCGTCGATAGGAGCAGTCCCGTGTCACGTCGCGATACGGACGCCACGTCCACCGGGCGTTGAACCGGAATTTCATAGCGCTTCTCGTACTCAGTGAGATAGCGAATGACATGGTCGCGCGACGGATATTGCTCTGGGGGCGAAGGCATCAGCCAGCCCGGCAGTGAACTCCACTGAGCAGGAGAAAAGAGGCGAAGCGAATCCCACGCATGCTGCCATGCGCCGCCCGGAGCTGGTTGGTCGTCAAGTACCACATAGCCGATGCCGGCGCGGCGCAAAAAATAGGAAACGGCCAGAGCGGATTGACCGCCCCCGACAATCGCCACATCTATCTGGTTGGGTTCGGGAACGTTGGTATTGGACATGGAAGGTCGACCAAGTGATACTTCGATAATACCGGATATGTTGCGGTCAATGCGAACGTGAGGTGAGCAGTGATATCTGACTTGTCCAAGGTTGCGCACGGCCTCGGGCCGTCTGCTGCACGTTTGCAGCTGCTCATAGAACGTGCATCCGAGCTTCATGCCGACATGGGCACCATGTCACCCGCCGAGCAATGCATTGCTCGGCGGGAACTCACGAAGTTGTTGCCTCCGATAGCACAAGCGGCGCGTGAAACAGCCGATGGAATCGAGGCATTGGCCAGTCGCTGCCGGTGAGCGTGCCCAACGCCACGAAGGTATTAAGAGCTAGCTACGACGGTGAAACTGTACGGAGGTTCGGTGAGATTGCCGTGCCGACACTATCAAGAAGCTTTTCGCGGCGCACCCACATGTTTCTCCACGAACGCTCCGATAGGCGGCACGGGCCAAATCAACGATGTTTCAAGCGAGATGTTTCGTTACACACAAACACACTGTAAATGTGCGCGCTCTGTACACTAAAAAATAACACTTGCGACGTCGACAAGTGCCGGGAATGTTGCTGTTGCGCATGCGATTCCAGCGTTGCCCGTTCCCTCGGACAAAGGCTTGGAAACGTCTCCTGCAATTCGAGGGCTATCGTGTCTTGACCGCTAGCGACGGCCATAGCGGGCTTGTCGTCGCTAGGGAGGGAAGGCCCGACCTCATCATCACAGGCCGGACGATGCCAATAATGGGCGGCGTTGAGTTTTGCCATCAACTGAAGCTGGAGCAAGCGCTTGCGCGTATTCCTCTCATTCTAATCAGCGCTGGCCCGCTGAAGTCTGGCGACACGACGCAGTGGGATGAGTTCTGGCAAAAGCCGGTGGCTATCGATACGATATAGGCGTCGCTACTACGCCTCTTAAGCATTTCGGCATGACGAATCAGGGCCGCTCAGCTCGGTGGTCTGAGCGCCCGTTCCGTAGGGGGCAGCGGTAAGTCACTCGGCGTCCCCGAACAGGAGGTGACCCTTTGGCGCGCGGGATAACCGAGCCAATTCCGCTTCCTCTTCGGTGTCAAACCCACAGAGCCCGCCGGTGGCTTCAACGACTTTCGTATCCCTGGTGATTGTGCCATTCGCTACGTATCGCTCGGTCTGAAGAATGCCTTCCTGCTGGAGGATAGCGTGACCGCAAATGACATAACTTCTGTACTTTTCGCTCGACATCAGCGTTCGGCCTCGACACAGCTGTCTCATGTCCGGCAGGCAGAGTGCAGCATCAAAGAGAACGATGCGTCCCCCGAAAAGGTGACGGCGGTCACCGGTCCGAGAAAGTGCCCTACGGTCGCCTTCCGCCTGTCGGAAGTAGGCGGGAACACGGACCAACTGCCGTCATCTTGCCTGAAGAAGAACAACGCGCGCACTCCGGCTGGTGACGACGTCTCGACGCACACATAGCGATGCCCGCCCGACCCTGTGCGACTGAGTCTGGTCACATGAACGGGTGTCGCCGGAGCTGGTGCGAGCCACTTTTCCACCTGCCAGCGCAGGGACTGGTCGTGCCTGTTTTTCATAGTCCGCTCCAGCTGTTTCGTGTTCGGGCGATGGGTTGGCTTGATGCCGTACATCTCCTCAACGTCGCAGACGCCGGGATGGATGACCATGGATTCGTGAGTTCTGCAACCGAAAATTACGGCTTGAATGGGCTTCAGATTATTGCGGAGGTGGAAAGGTGAAGGCGAAGTCCCGCTCCGTGCGCGGACATTGAAAACCGCCTCTGGTTGCTCAAAGCGACGTTGTGAATGTCGTCAATCACGCCGGCCTCGCAGACAGCAGCGCCGTCTCCAGCGTTGTCCAGCCCCGTGAGCACCAGCAGGCCGCATGGCCCGTGTGCCCGAGCAACGCGTTGCCAGCCGGGACGGTTCCGCGCGCAGCCTCAGCGTGTATCATGGTTTGCATAGCCTCTGGCCTGACGGAGTGACGCTTGTGGATGTATCGTTCCTCATCGACCCGATTCACAAGACCGTCACCAACGTGCATGACGGCTATTCCCGTGCTGGCGAACTTATCGGCACGGATTTGACCGATACCGCGACCCTGTGGGGTGATGCTGCCGACTCGGATACCTCGGTACAAGTCATCGTCGCGGACGACAGCCTTACAAACAACACTATCTCGCGCGGCTTTTTCAAGGTTACGCTCGCGCTGGACAACGTAAGACTGGAACGGGTATTTGCGGGAAAAGCAGTACTGAATGCGTATGGCAGCCCACCTCCCGACATTAAGGAGCAAGTCAGAACGCTCAAGGCCGTGCGCGAGCGGGTCAGCTTTGTCAGCGTTGAAGACGCGTTTCAGTGGTTCGTGGAAAACACTGGCGGCTCACCGTTTTCACTAGAGGGCTAAAGCGGGCCGGAACGTCTCACGTTTCTCCATAAAGGGCTTGCGTACGCGAGACACAGTGAGGCCTATGCCGATTTCCGCAAACGGATGCCCTGTAGCCAAATTTCTGTTGGTCCTTTAGCCGCGCGTCCAGCTATCTTTTGGCTAGAGCGGACAATCGAAATCGCCCTTCTGAAAGAGGGAATGGCAAAGGCTCGCGCGGGTTCGTGGAGGCCAGCATCTGGGTTCGTGTTCCCAGGCGTTCGGAGTAGTATGGTCATCTCTACCTAACCGCCAGGAGGGAGACCATGACTATCTGTCAGAAATGTGGTGGCCAAGGAAAAATCAAGTGCGAAAAATGTGGCGGGAGGGGAAGGGTGCAGATAAATGAAAACGAGACTGTTTCAGACATGTCTCGCACGTCCAACACCATCACGTGCCCAAAATGCGACGGAGAGCAGTGGCAGCTCTGCACACGATGTTACGGTTCCGGAGAAGTCCATGATAACGAGACCTCCGACATTTTCGACCCTGAAGGCAGAGATACTTGATTTCATCAGGAGAGCGCCAGGAAGACTCGATTGGCAGTTGCAAGTCTGATAGAACGGTTGATGTATTGGCCGGCAGCATAAGACTGCTGCAAGAAGGCATCGAAAAGGCCGGTGATGCGAGCCGTCGCGACGTAGCGCGCGACAAAAAGATGGCCGCAGTGAAGAATGCTTCTCGTCGGGCGCACCTCACTGCAGGCCGGCGCGGCCTTGATGCCTCGGCCGGATTCGCATCCTCTGCGGCCCCCCAGCGTCGGTCTGGACGAGTGGGTCGACCGTCGCAGCTATCTCCACTCATTGCGTACTTGACTGGAAATGTTCCGTGTCGGCGCTCCACCTAGTTCCGGCGCACCTTATGCCGGCGCGTCTTCGTCGACCAATGGGTCATCGTCCTCTGACTGCAAAACGGGAGCAGCGCTGTCAGGAACTGGCGGACCAGACGACTGCGACGTGCCTCCTGGTCGGTCATCTTTATCATCTTCGCGGCCCGCCTCGCGTGTCTGTGCCTTTCGATGATTCGTCATGGTTTCCTCCTGAAGGAGTCAGCGACCCAGTGTACTGGGTGCTGCCGGTGCGGCTGTCCGGCAGGCGGCGGCCGCTTCGTATGCCGCCTGTCGGGGACAGAACTGTTAAATGTCAGTCACGTCTCCTTTGCTAGCAGCGCGGGTAGCAGCCCAGTACGGGTCCCGGTTGTAGTACTGATGGACCGTGGCGCCCCATTGTGCGTCCGCCATGGATGGCCAGTGGTCCTTGTCGAAACCGGGCTCGTTCTTGATTTGTTCGGCCGTTATGTCGACGAAGAAGCACTTTTCGTCGGTGTCCAGCGTCAACGCGCTCCACGGAATGGCGTGCAGCGTGCTGCCCATACCTAGAAAGCCGCCCTCTGCGAGAACAGCGTATGCGACGCGGCCGCTGCGCACGTCGAGCATGATGTCTGATATTTTTCCGATATGTTCTCCATCAGACGACATCACCTTGGTGCCATCCAGGGTTGAGGCGGCCATTACATCCGGCCCCGGCCCATCGCCGATTCCGCCGCCAACTATGTTCGCACCTGTGCCACCTGTCTGGGACTGCGTTTGGGGGTCAAGGATTGTCATGGCCTGCTCCTGAAAAGGTGGATGCCTCGGGACGCGCAACGCGCATGCCACGATTTTGTTCGCGCCTTGCATGCGGTGCATGCGATGGCTGCCTGCTGGCTCGTGCCCCGGCAGTCGAAGTCCAAGGTTCAGCAGGGCTTAACCGGTCAGCAGATTGATATGCCATCCGCCCGTCGTCTGTGGACAATCTCTTCTCGCCAGCGCACTTCCGTTCTGTAGACGAGATGTCGTCCGCCTTGAAAACCGACAGCAGCGGAACCTCCCTCTGTGCGGCGAAGCGGCATCCGCGTGTCAGTGCGCGGGCCGTTGCGGTGCTCGCAATAGTTCCTGGGGGACGGCGAACGGCGAAGGCTGAAATCGAGGTACCTTTGCGAGGGCCAACAGCGGCACAGGAATTGCGCGATTCAACGCAGCGAGGGCTGCGCCGACCCGGGTCGCAACCGGTCGCTTTGCACACGAGGGAGACCATCATGCGAGTTGCTACGAAAGGTTTAGTGTTATCGGCATTCGTTCTGAGTCTGTCTGGCATCGCCTATGCGCAGGGCGCGGGCACAAGTGGTGGTGGGGGCGCTGGTGCAGGCCAGGGCGGCACCGGAATGGGAACGCCGAATGCAACCGGAACGACGGAGTCACCGTCTGGCGCATCCGGCGCGAACACGATGGGGAAGTCGGGCGACATGTCGCAAAAGCAGATGAAGCCCAAGACGCAGAAGAAGGGTGGAATGGATGCACCTGCTTCCGAGGGTGGCGGCATGAAGAAGACCTACTGACGGCGGTGCTGCTGCAGAAGCGTCCCGCGTAAATCGCAAGGTCAAGGTCCGGAGCGTTATGCGGTAGCGTGACGCAACCGGATAGCATCCGGCACGTCGGGGGCGGCCCGTGCTGGCCACGCAAGGGCGCGCCGCCGAACGGCTCGTGGGCCAAGAGTCATGGCTCCGCCGGGCGGTTGACGGCGCGGCTCTTCTCTTCAGCGTTCGTTTTCCATCACCTGGGCAGCCGGCTCTCTGGGTCAGCTTTTCGAGCTTCTACTGGTATGCGAGGCGACGGACACGAAGCTAGATACAAAAAAACCTCCACAGCTTCGCGCGTGGAGGCGGAGTGTGGCGTGCGATAACCTGGTCAGAGCTCGAGATTCAACGGTTCTGGTGAGCATTGCTCCCTGCGACCGGACAGACTCTCCATTGCATCGTATGAACGGAGAACTCGCAAGCTGACCGCAAGTTGCGTCGCACACAGCCAGCCGCACAGCTGGACAATCAATGGCTGCGTGGAAACGCAAAGGCGGCCTCGAAAAATACTATGACCGCATCGTCAACGGGATGCTTGAACGCGGCTACGAACGGAGTTTCGCCGAAAGTCTCGATGCGCTCGGCCGCTCCGTCTTTCATCCCTCTAAGCAGCGAAAGCCCCAGCCGAACGGAAGGACGCTGCGTCCCTTCATGTCGTTCAAGCACCGAATCCCATCCACTGGTAGTCACGTCCACTGGTAAAACTGCTACTCCGTGGCGCTGTGCATCTTGGACCAACTGAGAGGGTGAATAGAATCCCATCGGTTGCGAACACAGCATTGCGGCGAGAAACGCTTCAGGCTCATGGCACTTCAGCCAACTGCTCGCGTAGACGAGCAGAGCGAAACTCGCAGCATGAGACTCGGGGAATCCATATTCGCCGAAGCCCTTAATCTGCTCGAAAATAATTCTCGGGCCGTTCGCCCTTTCAAGAGCGTCATCGACCTCGCGCGTCGAGCGCAACTTGACCGCAAGGACCTTCATGTTCTCGCCGACGCCAATGCCCTGGCCGCACTCGCGGGCAATCGTCGTGAAGCGCTATGGCAATCCGTCGCGGCCGTGCCTGACAAGGATATGCTTGCTCAGGCGGCTGTATCGGACGAAACACCTGAACTCGCCGCTCCGTCGGAAGCTCAAGACGTAGTTGCAGACTACCGGTCGGTTGGTCTCACGCTTGGTCGGCACCCCGTTGAATTGCTGCGTCCGCAATTGATGGCAAACAAGCTGATGCCCGCGTCTACGCTGCGTACGTACCGCGACGGGCGACTTGCTCGCGGCTGCGGCATCGTCACTGTGCGCCAGCGGCCAGGCACAGCTAGAGGCGTGATGTTTGTCGCGCTAGAAGACGAGACCGGCAACGTGAATGTGATTATTTGGCCGAGCCTGCTCGAAAAGCAGCGCAAAGAGGCGCTGGGCGCCTCCTTGCTAGCAGTGTACGGAGTCTGGCAATGTCAGGGGGAGGTCCGACATCTAGTCGCTCACAGACTCGTTGACATGTCGCGTCTGCTCGGCGAGTTAAAGTCACCCACAAGGAACTTCTGTTGAAGGTTGAGACGACATGACCGAAAAGACGTCTCTTGGCCTGACTCAGTCACTTTTGTGAAGGTTCCACCGCTTGTATAAATGCATGCAGCATATGAGCACAAGTATGCTAAGCACATAGATTCCGACCACCCAGTTATGCTCGGGTTTGTTCGACATCGTGTAGACCGCCGCCGAAGAAATACAGAGTAACAGCGGCGTCAGGGCCTCGTCAGGGCCATCGGTGAAAAGCATGTAGCCGAGGTCGATGCCAGCGGAAATCGCCAAGGCAGCAGCGATGTATCCGAAAGTTTGGATGCTGACAATATGCGTGACTAAAGAGTTTAGGCTGTCAGACGCCTTCCGGTCTTCCTGAACAATGTCGAATGTCTGGAGCACTTCTACGACGCCTTTGACAACTAGTACGCATATCAGCAAGAACCCAATTGTGAACTGAATCACCGTCTTGAGAAACGCCGCGTACTGGGGAAGCGAACTCTTATATAGGTCCTGCTTTAGAAAGCTACGCAGCTTTGAAAAACGGTCGTTGTTTCCCTCTGACTCGCTGCAGGGCTCGATATTCTCGGTCATGTTCGCTAAGACCCCTGGTTGTCGCATTTCTAATTGTACGAATTGGCCCGCCACTCAAGGTACGTTAAGAAGAGACGAGACTTGCCTCCATTATCGGCCGGCCGAGTGCAAACTTGAGGCAAATCTCGGCAGTCTCCCTCGTAGTTTTTTTCCCGCGTAAGCGACGTTCGGAGACAGTGATTTCCCGCACTCTCATTGCCTGCTGCCTGCTGCCTGCTGCCTGCTGCCTGCTGCCTGCTGCCGGCTCTGACGAGTTTGCCATCTCTCCGAATTGCCGAACTGGTCAAACCCTGCTCGCGTCCGCCCGCGAGATTCCTTCCTTCGATTTGCCGGGGCACGGAGGTAAAATCTCGGGCATTTCATGCCGTTAACTACGGTAACGCCAAATCACCGCCCGACTGGGGCGGCCGAAATGCCAACAAGTGGTAGCGGGTATAGGTATCGTAAAAATGAACCATCAGGCCCTATCTTCTTTCATCTGGTCCGTAGCCGACCTTCTGCGCGGCGATTACAAGCAGTCGGAGTACGGACGTGTCATTCTGCCGTTCACCGTACTGAGACGTCTCGATTGCGTACTTGAGCCGACCAAGGCGGCCGTGCTTGCTGAATTTGAAGCCAAGACCAAGGCGGGGCTGAATCCGGACCCGTTCCTCACGCGCAAAGCCGGACAATCGTTCTACAACACCTCACCGCTTGACCTCGTCAAACTGCTGGGCGACCAGGACAACATCCGGCAGAACCTGTACACCTACGTTCAGGCGTTCTCGCCCGCTGCACGCGACATCTTCGAACGCTTTGATTTCTATACCCAGGTGGAGAGGCTTGCAAAGGCGAACCTGCTGTACCTCGTCACCGAGAAGTTCGCGAATATCGACCTGCATCCCGAAAAGGTCGACAACAATCAGATGGGCCTCGTGTTCGAAGAGCTCATCCGCAAGTTCGCCGAAATCTCGAATGAAACTGCTGGGGAGCACTTCACGCCTCGCGAGGTCATCAGGCTCATGGTGAACCTGCTGTTCATTGAGGACGACGACGTGCTCACGCCCGGCAACGCGGTGGTACGCACGATTTACGACCCGACCGCAGGGACAGGCGGCATGCTCTCGATTGCAGGTGAATATTTGTTCGAGCACAACTCGGCCGCCCGTCTGACCATGTTCGGCCAAGAGCTCAATGACGAATCGTACGCCATCTGTAAGGCGGACTTGCTCATTAAGGGGCAGCCTGTCGAGAACATCGCCGCTGGCAACACGCTGTCGGACGACGGCCACGGCGGACGGAAGTTTGACTACATGCTCTCCAATCCGCCGTTTGGCGTGGAATGGAAGAAGGTCGAAAAGGCAGTGCGCAAGGAACACGAAGAAAAAGGCTTTGATGGCCGCTTCGGTCCTGGCCTGCCACGCGTATCTGATGGTTCGATGCTGTTCCTGATGCATCTGCTCTCGAAGATGCGTCCGGCGCAGGAAGGCGGTAGCCGCTTCGGTATCGTGCTGAACGGTTCGCCGCTCTTCTCGGGTGGCGCGGGCTCAGGAGAATCTGAAATCCGCCGCTATGTGCTTGAGAACGACCTGGTTGAGGCCATCATCGGCCTGCCGACTGACATGTTCTATAACACCGGCATCGCGACGTACGTCTGGATTCTGTCGAACAAAAAGCCGCAGAATCGCAAGGGTTACGTGCAGCTTATCGACGCGTCCAGTTTCTGGCAAAAGATGCGCAAGAGCTTAGGCAGCAAGCGCAAAGAAATGTCGGACGAGCAAATCGCGACCGTTACCCGGCTCTTCGGAGATTTCGTCGAGGCTGAATTGGCAACGGTGATGGATGCCGAAGGCAAAGAGCATTCCCGCTGGGTCGTGCCTGCAGGCGGTCATGGGCCGGAAGTGCCCATTGGCGGCAAAATGAAGTCAGCACCAATTTCTCGAGTATTCAGGAACGAGGATTTTGGTTACATGACCATCACTGTCGAGCGACCACTATATGACGAGAACGGTAAGGCAGTGCTAGGCCTAAAGGGCAAGCATAAAGGCAAGCCACAGGCGGATAGTGCGCTACGCGATACCGAGAACGTGCCACTTTCCGACGATATTGCTGCCTACTTCCGAAGAGAAGTGTTGCCTCACGCGCCGGACGCCTGGATTGATGAAGAGAAGAGCAAGGTCGGCTACGAGATTCCGTTCAACCGCCACTTCTATGTGTTCGAGTCGCCGCGCGACCTGCACACGATAGACGAAGAACTGAAGACGGTTTCCGCCAACATAATGAAGATGCTCGAGGAGTTGGCGGAATGAGCTTGCCGACGTATCCGGAGTGCAAAAATAGCCGCGTGGAATGGCTTGGGAGTGTGCCAGCACATTGGGGTATTTCCCAAAGCAGACGAATGTTTGCTGTTCGAAGTGAACCCGCTTTGGCTTCAGACAGAATGCTTACTGCTTCACAGAAGTATGGTGTCCTGTTTCAGTCCGACTTTGTCGAGCGAGAAGGTCGCAGAGTCGTGGAAGTAATACTAGGCATCGAGAATCTGAAGCACGTCGAGCCGGACGACTTCATCATAAGCATGAGGAGCTTTCAGGGGGGCATTGAATGGTGCAAGCTGCGTGGCTCAACCAGTTTCCACTATGTGATGCTCAGGCCCATCAAGTACGTTTGGCCGCCCTTTTTCGCGCACCTGTTCAAGTCTGCTCAATACATACAAGCTCTTCGCAGGACAACAGACCTGATTCGCGACGGGCAGGAACTGCGGTATTCGAACTTCGCTCAAGTTGACCTGCCGATAGTTCCGATAGAGGAACAGAAAGCTATCGCGGCCTTCCTCGACAGCGAAACCGCGAAAATCGATGCGCTATTAGCAGAGCAGGAAAAGCTCCTCATCCTGCTGGCAGAGAAGCGCCAGGCGACCATTTCGCACGCGGTCACGCGCGGCCTCAATCCCGGCGCGCCGATGAAGGATTCGGGCGTGACTTGGCTGGGACAGGTGCCTGCGCATTGGGCGGTAGACAGTGTCCGTCGCCATCTAGTTAAGAGCCTGTCAAACGGCATCTTTAAGAAAAAAGATGAATTCGGACAGGGCACTCTGCTCGTCAACGTGTTTGACGTCTATCGGCAGGATTTTCGCATCGACTACACAAGCCTAGAACGCGTTACGTGTTCGAGTGGCGAGCAGGCGGCCTATAAGGTAATGCCAGATGACATACTCTTTGTAAGGTCATCGCTCAAGCAGGAGGGTATCGCAGCGGTTGCCATCGCCGGGCACATGCCGGAAAACGTTGTCTATGAGTGTCACCTGATTCAGGCGAGGTTTGTTCCGACCTCGGTCATCGGCCGATTTGCCAGCTACGTGTTCAACTCTGCAGTGTATCGTGCCCATATGGTCAGGTCGGCAAAGGTAACTACCATGACGACGATTGACCAAGAAGCGATACTCGGCACGCCGCTGGTCTTGCCCCCGATTGAAGAGCAGACCGCCATCGCCGCCTTCCTCGACACCGAAACCTCAAGAGTTGAGGACCTCAAGAAAGAAGCCGCACGGGCTATAGACCTACTAAAGGAGCGCCGCAGCGCTTTGATTGCCGCCGCCGTCACTGGGAAAATCGACGTCCGTCACGTGGCCGCACTTCGGGAGCTGGCCGCATGAGCGACATCCAGCTCTTCCGTTTGTCCGATGGCGCTGCGAGCGAATTGCCTATTCGCGCAGCCCCGATGGAACGGCAGCTCCAGCGCCTGATTGAAGCGCAAATGCCTACTTTCCTCGGCGTGCGCTTTCTCGCCACCGAGTACGTCACCGGCAGGAGGCACAGGGGTCGCGTCGATTCGCTCGGCCTTGACGAGAACGGCTGTCCCGTCATCATCGAATACAAGCGCCACAGCAACGAAAACGTCATTAATCAGGGCCTGTTTTACCTGGACTGGTTGCTGGACCATCAGGCTGAATTTCGTTGGCTCGTCATGGAGAAGCTGGGCAAGGACGCCGCCGACCAAATCGAATGGCCGGGCACGCGTCTGCTTTGCATTGCGGTCGACTTCACGCGCTACGACCAGCACGCCGTACAGCAGATTCCGCGCAACATCGAGTTGATTCGCTACAAGCTGTTTGGTGAAGACCTGCTGCTATTGGAGCTGGTGAACGCCGTCAGCGTACCGGATGCCACAGCGGGGAAAGCGAGCACATCTGACAGTTCACCGGAACCGTTCGCCGAATCGGATGGGCCGAAGCCAGTAGGCAAGGACAGGTCCTTGGGAGAAAATCTTGAAGCCGCCTCGTCGGAGATTCGCGACCTTTACGCTCAAACGTGTAGCTTCCTGCATTCGCTCGGCGACGATGTGCAGGAAAAACAACTAAAGCTCTACACTGCGTTTCGGCGACTGAAGAATTTCGCATGCGTCATTGCCTATCCGAATCGCTTGCTCATCACCTTAAAACTTGTCCCTTCCTACGTGGCGCTGGAAGATGGCTTTAGCCGTGACGTTAGCGGTATCGGCCACTGGGGCACTGGGGACCTCGAACTCTGTCTGCGCACTGTCGCCGACCTCGAGCGCGCCAAGCCGCTGCTGGAACGCACCTACACGGAAAACTGAGCCAGCAGCCGGCCACGACAAACGAAGCACTTCGCATTCAAACGGTCCAGTATGAGCAACCTTCACCAGGAACACCACTTCGAAGCGGAAATCTGCCAGCACCTCGCCGCCAATGGCTGGTTGTACGCGGATGGGGACGCCGCGCTGTACGACCGCACCCATGCCATCTTTCTGCCCGACCTGCTGGCCTGGATTGAAGCGACGCAGCCGGACACCTGGCTGCGCCTGTCGAAGACCCACGGCCCGGCCGTGAGCGAGCGCGTGGCCGAGCGCGTGCGCAAGAGTATGAACGAGCGCGGCACGCTCGACGTCCTGCGACGCGGCGTAGAAATGCTCGGCCTGAAAGAGCCGCTATCGCTCGTGCAGTTCAAACCGGCGCTCGCCATCAACCCCGTCATCCTCCAGCGTTACGCCGCAAATCGGCTGCGCGTTGTGCGCCAGGTGCGGCATTCGCCGAACAACACGCTCGAAGAACTGGACCTCGTGCTTTTCGTCAATGGCATTCCGGTCGCCACGGTCGAACTAAAGTCGAACTTCACGCAGAGCGTGCAGGATGCAGTGGACCAGTATCGCTTCGACCGACATCCGCATCCTAAGGCAGGCTTGGCTGAACCGCTGCTCAGTTTCCCCGGCGGTGCGCTGGTGCATTTTGCCGTCAGCCAGAGCGAAGTCATGATGTGTACGCGACTGTCGGGCCCGTCGTCAGTCTTTCTGCCTTTCAATCGTGGCAACGATGGCGCGGCCGGCAACGCTCCGAACCCGAACGGCTTTGCTACCGCCTACCTATGGGAGGACGTCTGGTCCCGCGAGAGCTGGCTTGAGATTCTGGGCCGCTATTTGATTGGCAAGCGGGACGACAAAAAGCAGCCCAAGAGCGTCATCTTCCCCCGATACCACCAACTGGATGCAACCCGCAAGCTGGTTGCCGACACGCTGGCTAGGGGCGCGGGTGAGCGCTACCTTATCCAGCATTCCGCCGGTTCAGGCAAGACCAACTCGATTGCGTGGACGGCGCACTTCCTTGCTGACTTGCATGATGTCGAGCACAACAAGATATTCGACAGTGTGCTGGTCGTGTCGGACCGTACGGTTCTCGATGCGCAGTTGCAGGAAGCCATCTTCGACTTTGAGCGCACCACCGGCGTGGTCGCCACTGTCACAAACGAGCACGGAAGCAAGAGCGCCCAGCTCAGCCAGGCGCTGAAAGAAGGCAAGAAAATCATTGTCTGCACTATCCAGACTTTCCCGTTCGCGCTGCAGGCCGTGCAGGAACTGGCCGCCACTGAGGGCAAGCGCTTTGCCGTCATCGCCGACGAGGCGCACAGTTCGCAGACGGGCGAAGCGGCCTCCAAGCTCAAGCAACTGCTGTCCGCCGAGGAGTGGAACGCGCTGCAGGACGGCGGTGAAATCGACACGGAAGCGCTGCTTGCTGCGCAGATGGAAGCGCGCACCGGTGCAAAGGGCCTGACGTATGTAGCCTTTACTGCCACGCCCAAACAGAAGACACTCGAACTCTTCGGCCGCCCCGGCCCCGACGGCCTGCCGCAACCATTCCACGTGTATTCGATGCGCCAGGCAATCGAGGAAGGCTTCATCCTCGATGTCCTCAAAAACTACACGAGTTACAAGCTTGCCTTCAAACTCGCACATGACGGTCACGAGCTCGACGAGAAACAGGTCGAGCGTAGCACTGCGATGAAAGGCATAATGCAGTGGGTCCGGCTGCACCCATACAACATATCGCAGAAGGTTCAGGTCGTTGTCGAGCACTACCGCGAGAATGTGCAGCCACTACTCGACGGCCGCGCGAAGGCGATGGTGGTTGTGGCCAGCCGCAAGGAAGCGGTGCGCTGGCAGAAGGCGATTCGCGCCTATATCGAAAAACAAAATTATCCGCTTGGCGTGCTCGTTGCATTCTCCGGCGAAATCGATGACCCTCAGAGTTTTCCAATCCCGGTGTCCGAGACCAGCAAGGAACTGAACCCCGGGCTCAAGGGTCGCGACATCCGGGACGCGTTTGGCGAACCGAACTACCACCTGTTGCTCGTGGCCAACAAGTTCCAGACCGGCTTCGACCAGCCGCTGCTGTGCGGCATGTACGTCGACAAGATGCTGGGCGGTATCCAGGCGGTACAGACGCTCTCGCGCCTGAACCGCGCGCATCCGGGGAAGGACACCACCTACATTCTCGACTTCGTCAATGACGCTGGCGAAATTCTGAAGGCGTTCAAAACCTACTATGAGACCGCAGAACTCGAAGCGACGACAGACCCCCACAAGGTCTACGACCTGCGTGCCAAGCTAGATGCGAGCGGCAACTATGACGACTTCGAGGTCGAGCGGGTGGCAAAGGTTGACCTCGACCCGAAAGGAACTCAGGCGCAGTTGGACGCAGCAATCGCGCCCGTCGCCGACCGGCTGCTAAAACGATACAAGGCCGTCTGGCGGGAGCGAACCAATGCCGAGGAGCAGCATGACGACAAGGCCGCTCAGGCCGCGAAAGATGCGCTCGACGCGCTCGTTCTCTTCAAAAATGATATGGGTGCATTCGTCCGGCTGTACGGGTTCCTGTCGCAGATTTTCGATTACGGCAATACCGACATCGAAAAGCGCTTCTTGTTCTTTAAGCGACTGATACCATTGCTGGAGTTTGGCCGTGAACGCGACGCGGTCGACCTTTCGAAAGTGGTGTTGACTCACCATAACTTGCGGAACACCGGGAGACGACCGCTGATTCTCGGGCACGGTGAATCGCCAAAGCTGCCGCCCATGGATGCAGTCGGAAGCGGCTCCGTTCAGGATAAACAGCAGGCGTTTCTCGATGAAATCATCGAGAAGGTCAATGGTTTATTCGAAGGCGAGCTCACGGACGACGACCAGCTCGTGTACGTCAACGGTGTCATCAAGGGCAAGTTGCTCGAAAACGCTACCTTGGTGCAGCAGGCGATGAGCAATAGCAAGGAACAATTCGCCAGCTCGCCTGACCTGAAAAATGCGTTGCTTCACGCCATCATGGATGCGTTCGAAGCGCACAGTGCGATGAGCACTCAGGCACTTGGCTCAGAGCGAGTGCGCGAAGGGCTCAAGGACATTTTGCTCGGACCAGCGCAGCTATACGAAGCATTGCGCGCGCGTTCGCCGCAGTCCTCGAGCATGTAGCACTTGCGGCGCGTGCGTGCTTTGACTGTCATATAAAAAGGAGGACGTGCGGGTTACCGGGCTTCAACCCTCATGGGCGATGCCAATGAAGAGTGGTCAGTGCCTTGAGCACCATGTTGCGGCCTGTACCCTCCGTTAAAATTCATAACAAGTGAAAAATCCCTCGGGAGGGTCTTAGTGCCAGCGCTCGACCAAGAAGTTATCGATGACCTGCAGGCGAGGCTTACCTCGTTTCTCGACAAAAAAAGCGGCGACTATAGTGCCCCGGAATTCGTTGACGCAGGTGGGTCCGCAGCAGTGTTCAAGGTAACCTGCAACGGTGAACCTCGTGCGCTGAAGGCGTTCGACCCGAAATTCCTCAGTGGACCGTCGGGTGCGGCCGAGCGCCGCCGTATGGAGGTTCAGCGGAAGCTTATTGGACACGATTGTCCGTGTCTGGTGCGCATGTTCGATATTGTCGAGGCCGAGGGGACGGCTTTCACGGAAATGGAGTTCCTTGAATGGCCGCAACTTGGCAAGTCGCTTGTAGATGTTCCCGACAGTCAAGTGACTGCTCTCATTGCGCAGTTGGTGGATGCGGTTCGATATCTCGAAGTTCGAAATATTGTTCACCGAGATATCAAGCCGGAAAACATCCATATCTCGCCAGATTTCAAACAGCTAAAGCTACTTGACCTCGGTGTCGCAAGAGAAATAATCATCGCGGACGGCGAAGACGCGACTCTAACTGACGTCGGCAACCGTAGGCCATTCGTCGCGACCGCCCAGTACAGTTCGCCTGAGTATCTCTTCAGGCTTGACGCCCCGGATGGAAAGTTGTGGAAGGGCCTCAACATCTATCAAGTTGGTGCAGTTTTGCATGACCTCATCATGAAGCGACCGTTGTTTGCGGAAGAGGTCGCAATGGATAACCGTTGGCTGGTAGCGCGCGCTGTTCTGACCAAGTCCCCGTCTTTCGCTGAGCCAAATGTCGGTCGGCTGGCCGGCCTCAAGGCACTAGCGTCCCGGTGTCTAGCTAAGGATGTCGACGTGCGTCTACAGACTGTCGATTGGAACGATTTTTCGTTCGGACATGTTGTCGACCCGATTTCGCGTCTAAAAGAGCGACTGCACAAGGTCACCGCAAACGTCTCCGGGCTTGCGCAACAGGCCTACGACGCCAAGTTGTCGGTTGATAAGGAGGCGTTCGAGCGACGTTTTACGGAGTCTTTGCGCTCGGGCCTAATAGATGCCTGCGCCGGCAATGTTCGAGTTGCACTTCGGCCACCGCAACCTCAAGGTGAGCAGGCATATCGCTTCGAATTTTCTATAAGTGAGGCGGCTCGTGTGTATTGCTTCGTTGCGATAGAGTGGCTATCGGGCTTGGAGAACCGCACGGCAAACATCCGATACTGGGCTTTCATTGCTGACGCACAAGCGAGCATGGCAACGGTTACTTGTGTGCCACGTGTTGCCTGCACTGCGACTATAGAAAGTACGGAAAGCGAAGCTGAGTATACGACCAGCTCTGCCCTCGCAGCAGCATTTATCGCTGGGCTCGATTTGGTTGAAAGTGGAGCAGACATAACTGTGCTCCACGGAAAGGATTTGGTCGCCTAAGGTGTTACGGGGGAGAACTTAGATGAATTCAACGTGGTGGCGTAAGCCAGAGCAGCTTGATGACGCGCAGCGAGCGTTCATTCAGTTGCCAATTTCCGGGCGATATCTACTCGAGGGACCACCCGGTTCCGGAAAGACAAACCTATTGCTACTCCGCGCGCAATACATTGCCGGTGCTGGCGAGAAGAACGTGCTAATTTTGACGTTTACAAAGACGTTAGCTAATTTCATTCGCAGCGGTATCGCTGTGAGCGGGCTCATTTCCCCTACGCAAGTTCGCACGTTTCATTCATGGGCCTATGAGCATGCGCGTGACCATGATGCAGTGCTTCCGATGGGAGCTGAGGATGACTTTGGCTCGGAAACACGTGAGAAAATGCTAAAAGCAGTTTGCGAGGCGAATAAAAAGCTTGTGACGCCCAAACCGTACAGTGCAATCTTTGTCGACGAAGCTCAGGATTTCTCTGTGGAAGAACTCGAAGCTCTTCTATGTTTGAGCGACAAAGTTTGCATCTGTGGGGATGTTCGGCAAGGTATATACAAACAGGACGGATTGGACGTCGCGGTAAAACTTAACCTTGAGCGGCACGTATTGACTGCACATTATCGAATCGGACAAGCAATCGCGCACGTCGCTGACCGCCTGATAAGCCCAGAAAGTGACAAAGCAGGCTTGGAAGAGCTGTCAAATTACAACTCCAAAGTACAGGGAAAGTCTAGCGCGGAGATGCACGCGCTTCCGGACCGTGACGCTCAATTCGTGAGGATGGTGGAGTTGTTGCGTATTCAACTGGATGCGTTCAAAGGGGAACCGATTGGAATTCTCTGCGGAAAACGCGAAACTTTACTGGAGCTGAAGCAACGTTTCGAGATGACCGACCTCGCGCAACTAGTATGCGTGCATGGTCTCGATGCGGATGCGATGTTTGGTGACGGGCGACTCGTCCACATATTGACGATGCATTCTGCAAAGGGTACGGAGTTTCGTGCCGTCCACCTGTATGGAACGGAGGAACTGAAGGGATTCGGATTAAACCATCGACAACTCGGATATACGGCAATCACTCGCGCGCGAACGGCGCTGAACGCGTACCGGACCGGTGATACAAACAAACCCCTAGAAACCGCATTTGCAACCCCTTCGGTTATGCCGCTAGCTGGATTGTTCCCGGAGTGATTATGAACCAACCAAACTTTCATTGGTTCGCTGTAAGTAGGTCTGAGCTATCGTCGGTGGTGTTTGGCCGGGATATCCCCCGAACTGAGGGCGATACTGAGCTGAGCGCTTGCATGCGAAGCACGGGTATCGCTCTAGCAATACCAGAGAGGCACGGACCATCGAACTACACGCCCCCGACTCAGGTCGTCATTCGCGATGACTATCTAGTCGAAACGCTCGCGTGGATGAGGGCTTACGCGCCAGAGTTGTCACCACTCAGTCAGTTCTGCCGAGTTATGCTGTGGTCCGATTATGAGAACTGCCGGGAAGACACCTTAAGGGTCAATGTGTCGGGTAGTTCACCCCTCAATGGGGAAGTGGACCGGTGGGCATCTGTTGTTTTGGGCGAATTGTTAGCCCAAGGTGATACCGATGTGGAGCTACGCTCAGTAGCCTTAACTCATGCAGCGTCGTGTTTTTCCACACCTTACTTGAAGTCATCCCAACTCTATTCAAGACGAATGAGCGGCGTCTTTGTCGATAGACTTCAGTTCTTGGCTGGAGAGCGTCGATTTGCGCGTAGATTACTGACGGTTGATTCGTTAGCGCCAGTATGGACGTTGCTTGATGGGTTCGCGCCAGATGGGGATGCGCAAATGGTTGTCGAAACAGCCATTTCCCGGCTCTCATACAGCCATCTCGCGATAGATGGAGTCGGGCAATTGAGCAGGTCGCTAAGCACCCAAGTGGGGCTGCTTAGCGATTCGGTGGAGGAGCGCGTCAAGGCGTTTCAGCAGCTTTTATTGCGTCTGAACGCAGAGTACGGAGAGCCCTTGCATCCCGTGCCGAATGTGTTGGCTGCTGCTGGTGCATTCTTGGTTGGACGTGGAACTTCACACCTGTTTCTGCTCCGGCGCGCGGCGAAAAGGTGGCCAGCATCTCTAGCGTGGTTTGGAGCTTTTGCCGCGCTTGGTGGCCCTAGATTTTGGGACGCCGACTGGATGCGTGCGTCCAAAGGAGTTGAGCGTGCGCTACGTCTGCCGTCGCAGGAAGGGAGCGTGATGACAGCCGACTTGTCTTGGGTCGAGTTTGAATGGCTCGCAAAGGTCTTTGAGGGGCCAGAGCTTTTTGGAAGCGTCCCGAAATTGCTGCCCAAAAATCTGTCTGTGGAACTTCTTCCCGGTGTAGTTTGCCAAATGCGATTGGCAGCAGAATCATCGGGGGCGACTACCGGTGAGTCTGAGAGCGACTACGTTAAGTTCTTGTCCTCGCGAATTCAGGAGCTCGAGACGCTTCTAGGGGAATTCGTGACGCTAGCTTCGAAAAGCCGTCACTTTCTCGAAGACACGACGCCAACGCGGTCTGCCTCGCAGGGAACCTTTGGCTTTGATGAGGCTGGGCGAACTACTCGAGCATCTCGGAGAGGTCGAAAGTTGCCCTAGCAAGCGAGACGCGTGGAAATGGGCCATGCGTCTCCATTCTTCGCCCGTGCTTGCCGCAAGTCTCGTTCCGTACAGATTTGATGACAGTGATATCTGACCTGTCCAAGATTGCGCACGGGCTCGGGCCGTCTGCTGCTCGTTTGCAGCTGCTCATAGAACGTGCATCCGAGCTTCATGCCGACATGGGCACCATGTCACCCGCCGAGCGATGCATTGCTCAGCAGGAACTCACGAAGTTGTTGCCTCAGATAGCACAAGCGGCGCGTGAAACAGCCGATGGATTCGAGTCATCCCTCGGACTGCACCAATGAACTCGTCCCGGCGCCGCGACAGCGCCGGGGCTCCGGACACGACAAGCACATTGTGCGAACAAATCGCTCGTCGGACCTTGGGCGTGGAGGCGTCATGTAGCCCTCACGACGAGCGCCTCCACGCCAATAGTTTCCGGGATGTGGCAGTATTCAAACCGAAAGACAATCGGGCGCTCGTCCGTCTACTGACCATCCGGGGATATCGCCAGTGCATATTGAGTGCTTGTGGATAAGTCATTTTAGAGGCATCGAAAGCTTAGGCTGGCGACCCGCGCGGGGCATCAACTGTTTGGTTGGTCCAGGGGACAGCGCCAAGACAACCGTCCTTGATGCGTTGGAACTTCTGTTTGCTGAGCGCCAGAACGCGACCTTCGATGACCTCGACTTCTACGACACCGACACCTCGAAGGCGATTTCGATAAGTGCAGTCTTGTCTGGGCTTCCCGCCGAGTTCCTGCGCGACGACCGGTACGGCCTATTGCTGTCGGGATGGAATGCGGCCACCGGACAGTGGACTCCTGAACCGGCGGAACATCTCGGAGTCCAGCCAGTACTAATCCTGCAGCTTGACGTCGATAGTACGCTCGAGCCGTCGTGGTCAATCTACGTTTCGCGTAGCGGTACAGTGGACAAGTCCCGGCGTTTGAGCTTTGCGGACCGCAAGGCAATGGCTCCGGCAAGGCTCGGCGTGTACGCCGACCGCCATCTTTCTTGGGGTCGGGGCTCGTCCCTTCAGCGGGTTGGCTCGCACCCGGAGCAACTACCAGCGACGCTCAACGGCCTGCTACGCTCAGCACGCGACAACTTTGCAACGGATAGTGCCACGGCGTTCTCCGATGTAGTGAACGCAATCGCGCCCGACATCGCCAAGCTAGGTGTGAGTGTTCGGAGCGGGTTGGTCGCAAACCTTGACCACACCAGCTTCTCGATGAATGCGAGTGGTGTAGCGTTGCATGATGGAAATGTGCCGATGCGTTGCATGGGAACAGGTTCGTCTCGTCTGGCGGTGGCCGCATTGCAGAGCGCTGAATCTGCGGGCAGACAGTTCCTTCTCGTCGACGAGCTCGAGTACGGCCTAGAGCCACATCGTATTTCACTTCTTGTCAGCCATTTACGTCAACGCGTCGCCAGTAGCGGGCAGGCGTTTATCACAACTCATTCGACGGCGGTTTTGCGCGAAGTGCGCTTTGATGAAGTGTTTGTCTGCCGAAGGAATGCGCAGGACGGCACCGTGAAAATTGCTCAGGCCGCGACGACTACCACGCCAGTCCTTGACGCGAAGCGGTACGTTCGCGATAAGGGGGAGGCTTTGCTCGGAAAGACTGTGCTTGTTTGCGAGGGACAAACGGAAATCGGCCTGCTGAAAGGTTTTGCCGAGGGTACGGATAGAAATTTCCAGGCAAGCGGCGTTGTCTTCGTAGATGGCGGCGGCGACCCAGCAGTCTTCGCCGTCGCACTGCATTTCGCCAGACTCGGCTATCGCACTGCGGTGCTGACAGACAGTGACCGGCCGATGGACAAGAAAACGTTCGAGGAACTCGGGGCATGCGGAGTCCTCCATTTCTCATGGGGCCAGTCGCGCTGCACTGAAGAGGAACTGTTCTGTGGACTGCCTGTCGCTCTGTTGGGCGACCTCCTGGAGCTGATTGCCGAAAGTATCACCCATGCCCGGTTGCTGCAGGAGCTTTCGCGGTTGGCGCAAGTCACGTTCAACAACCTTGATGAAGTCACGCCCTACCTTTCAAATCCGGGGTTCGTGCAGGCAATTGGAATCCAGGCGAACAGGTCGAAGTGGATTAAGAACCACTTCGACCTTTGCTTCGAAATCGGTTCGAAGACTCTGTCCACGGGCGACCTGCTAGGCGACGGCAGCCTCGACGGCCATCTGCAGGTGCTCACCAACTGGTTGACGACAAATGATTGAGGTCGCCGTCGGGCAAATGCTGGCAACGCGAAAGGGAGCCATCGAGGCTCCTGCTGGTACGGGGAAGACCGAACAGATTGCGCTTGTAGCCGGCACCCTTCCGGGGCGCTGGCTCGTGCTTACGCATACGGTCGCGGGCGTTGACGCAATCCGGAGGCGACTGAGGAAGTGCTCAGTGCCTGACATGAAGGCTCAAGTCGAAACTATATCAGCGTGGTCGCACCGCTGGGCGCGCGCATTTCCCGAGAATTCGCATCTATCGGCTCAATGGACGGCAAAGGAAAACGATTGGTCGACAGTTCAGCAGGCTGCCGCTGACCTCGTCGAGAGCGGTGCGGTCCAGAGCGTCCTCACTGCGTCTTACGATGGCGTGCTGGTTGATGAGTATCAGGACTGCGCGGAGTCTCAGCATCGACTGATATGCGCACTAAGTCGGGTGATGCGCTGCTACGTGTTCGGCGACCCTTTGCAAGCCATATTTGGCTTCACTCGAACCGACCGCGTCGTTGACTGGCACATGCGCACACTTCCCGAATTTCCCCTAGCCGGAAAGCTCGCGACTCCGCACCGCTGGAATGCCGTTAACAACGGAGAGCTGGGCGCCTGGCTGCTGTCAGCGCGCCCCGGAATCCAGGCCGGCATCATTGACCTCACGAGTGCGCCGCGCTGCGTCGAGTGGGTCAAGTGCGAGGCTAGGCAGCCAGTCACTGATTTGGGCAAATTCTGCTCTGTTCGCTCGCAGCAAGACGGGCAGACGATGGCGGTGCTCGATTCGAGCTTCGACGCAGTACGTCGCGCGAAACTGGCGAAAACCATTGGCGGTACCACCGTTGAACCAGTCTCCGGAAGATGCGAGCGGGACTTCTACGATTCCGTGCGAAACACCTTGGGCATCGAGCGTGTGACAGCCATCCTTGGTTTTGCAAGCTCAGCATTCGCTGGAGCCGAAGCTGCACCGAAAAGGAAACGAGTCGAAAGTCTGTTGGCAAATCCGGGGCGCCAGCGCATTCCTGCCTCTCCTGCTGAAATTGCGCTTTGCGCGGTCGCGCGAGATGCATCCTACCGTCACGTAGTCGATGCGTTGCAGTGCATCGAACACGAAGCGGGTGTTACGGTCACCCGGCCGGAACTCGTTTACGGGATTAAGGCCTCTTTACGCCTTTGCGTCGAGAATCCCGGTCTCTCACTTGAAGATGCGACATGGCAAGTTGCCAACGCGCGGCGCGAACGCGGCCGAATCGTGCGAAACCGTTCCGTCGGAAGCACGCTGTTAGTGAAGGGACTGGAATTTGACCACGTCGTTATAACGCCGGACGCGTGCCGAACCAAGCTCGAATGGTATGTTGCGTTGACACGGGCGACCCGGTCCGTGAGAGTGCTCTCGCCACATCAATCATTCGCAGTCGGCTGACGAGTCAGCCCGCTGAACGTTTCTTGTACGAGGCTCTGGCTTTTGTGCTGCACACCAGGCGGTGCATCCGTAGTGGACGTCCGTCGGGCGATACGGTGGGGGCGACGTGCGAACTGCATTGAGGGAAAGCCATACATGGCTCTTGGCCAATGCCGACCACACCGCCAACATTATCTGGGGGCATGTGATGTTGACCCTCATGGCGTCATTGCGAAAGAAGGCCTGCCAAATCGCGCCACGACTTACGTGTCCGCATGCTTTTATCTGAATCGGCAAGCGCATCCAATATCGCGCCCAACTGATATGGAACATTGGACGAGTTGAGACGGATGGTCTTCGTCAACACGGCAAGGGTTACCGACCGTGAGCTAATGAGTCTGGGTGTACCACAGGAGTTTCTGGCCACCGTACGTACCATTGACGCTGAAGCCCAACTGGACGCCATCCAGGCGAAGCTGCCAATGGAGGACGCCTCGTTTAAGTCCATCGAACATATCTATCCGCAGACACCAAAGGACCCATCGTGGACCAGCCGCTTCGTGTTCGATGGCCGGCAGGAGCGGACGCGGCAGATGTGGATGAACTCGCTGGGCAACCTTCTGTTACTTTCCTGCGAGGTCAATGCATCCTTGAGCAATCGACGATTCTCTGATAAGAAGAAATACGCGACCGGCAGTTACAGCGAGAACAAGGTTGCCCAGAACCATGTTGTGTGGTCTCCAAGCGCGGTTATCAGAAGGGGGGTCACGTTACTGGAGTTCGTCGAGGAGCGCTGGGGTTTCAGCTTCGCCGACTGGAATATCAGGTACGAAGACTGCTTGCGGACGGACAAAGGTCGAGTCCGTATAAAATTGCTGCAATTATTCGTTCCGCTCGGGTCGCTTGAACTCAACGATTACGGTTATTGCGCAAACGAGTGAGTTATTGTCGGCGGCAAGAGACGGTGGAGGGGGTTACGAGAGCTATTGACAACCGGATGCCAGATATGGCCGCTCTGGCGAGAAGAGAAGCATTCGCTTCCGCGTTCGTCACCTAGGCGTTGGACGGCCCGGACGAGGCGTTGCGTAAAGATGACCCAGAAGATTAGCCCGAATCGCATACATGATTCGCATGCTCGCATCGCAAGAGGCTAACGCCGCTTTCGAGCTGCCATCGCGACGCGTTGGCCATATGTTCAAGGCGAAGCTGCGCCGAACACCAAAAGAATTGCGCAATCGACGCTTCCAGCGCCGCACGGCAAGATGTGTTCTTCGCATGGACCATGGATTCACTCCAGTGCAATTTGCTCGATACGCGGCTCGTTCGAGAAGGACCGCTGATTGCGGAGTCCGACGAAGTATGACGTGAAGCGCCCCACACGTGCACTCGTATGGAAAAAGTGTCATATCATTCGCAAGAAACTCCAACACTGCTGCGCTAACCGCGCGCGATAGGAAACGTCATGACGACAGGGAAGGGGGGCTTCCTCATTTCTTTTGAGCCGGAGCGCTCGCGTTTGTTCGAAGACCGGGCTCGGGCGGGGCACTACTTCTCCCTGGAGCTTTCGCGTTTGGATAACTCGGCCAAGACCCGAGAGTTCTTCTTCGTGTGCTTTGATGGCGCGGGAAAGGAAGTCTCCGCTGCTGCGATGGCTTCCTACAAGGCGGGTCCCCAAAATACCGGGGCGCGGAACTACCGATTCTCTGACTTTGTGTTTTTCGAGCCGTTTTTGTTGACTCAGCTGGAAAGCAAGGTCTCAGCCGCAACGAAGAGGGCGCTTCTCAAGAGCGTTGGTGGCGTCGCACGGAGGATGCCGCCTGTTGCCTGGGAGGAGGTGCGCAAAACGGTATCAGAATTGCGCCCCTCCGTCGCGAGCGAGCTTGGAGCACTGTGGGAAAGGGTTTGCCAGCCCGAGCGGATTGAAACTTCGAGCAACTTGCAAACACTTGCCTTGCAACGAGATGCCATCGGCCTTGCGCTGGATTGCGCGAAACTTGGCGACAGTCGTCGCGCGATGTTTCGAAGAGCTAAACCCGTAGACGAGGCCGCAAAAGAGGACTCGTTTATCGCCTACCTCGAAGAGGTTGCGCCAACTCAAGAGCGCGAACTCGTTGACTATGACCGAAATGCCTTCGCCGGTCTCAAGTTGCCAGACTTCTCGGTAACCGGCGACCTCTCCATAGGAGAAGGTTCACGCAAGCTGCATGTGCAAACGCTCGACAAAGGGCCACTCGAAACTGCCTTAGGTGTCGACTTGCTCATCTACTTGAGTGACCTGGCGTCGCTGGTCATGATTCAATACAAGTGCTGCGAAAACAAGAACTCTGAATGGACTTATCGTCCTGATGGCAAGTTCCTTGACCAAATGGAACGCATGCAGCAAGCCGAGACTGCATTTGAGGCGATGCGTAATTCGAGAACTAACGGATACCAGGCACCGAAAGTACAGATGCATCAAAGCAGGCTCTGTGCCGCTCCGTTCTACGTAAAGTTCTGCAAACGTCTGCCACTACAACGGCAAGACGGTGAGCTATGTGAGGGTCGCCTGTTGCGCAGAACCGATGTCGCTACGTTGCTTGAACTAGAACAAACCCAAGGACCACGGTCCGGGAAAATTGTGAAGTACGACTCGATACCTCGCCATATGTCGAACAGCGATTTTTCAGGATTGGTGAGTGGGGGCTGGATTGGTACGAGCCATCTTACGCCTGAGGACCTGTCTGCCGTAGTTGGTAGCCTTCTGGCGACGTCATCACGAGTCATTCTTGCAGAGGCTCAGAGCAGCTGACCGTGTCATCCATTCCGAAATCAATACGACAAGTGCGGATGCTACGTGTCCGCCTGTTCATGTAGCGGGCTCAATATGTGGCGGGGAGAGCAAACGAGGCCCTGCCAAACACAGCGCGAGTTCACATGCCATACGTCCATCAAGACTTCGAACGCGAAAAGCTGTACGAGGAAATCTGGCGCGAACCGGTCAATAAGGTTTCGAAGAGGTACGAAATCTCAGACGTGGGACTTCGCAAAATTTGTGTAAGCCTGGATATTCCTGTCCCTCCCAGAGGCTACTGGGAAAAACTTGCCGCCGGCAAGGCCATGAAAAAGCCGCCGCTTCCACCTACCAAGGCTGCGACAAGTTACAGACGTTCCGTCTTCAAAAACCCACAGGACGACGAGCTGTCACTGCGCACGCAGGCTCGTATTGATGAGGACGCCGCAGGTGCCCCGGATGTACCGGCCGTCATCATACGCGGCTCCATCGACGAGTGCCTGCCGCTAGTCAAACGGATGGCGAAAAGGCTCGAGGGCAAACGTCGCGATTCGCGAGCATGGCCATATTGCGACGGTGCCGGACTGATGCGGGTTGCTGTGTCCCAGCAGAACTTACTGCGAGCGCTCCTCGTGCTGAACATGCTTCTCGAGACAATGACGGGCGCAGGATATACGGTTTCCTCAAGCGGCAAAGAAGAAGACCCGGCTTACGTGACGTTGCTTGATAACAAGCTAACGTTTCGCGTGAGGGAGCGAAGCCGCCAAGAAAATATCCTCCTAACCCGGGAGCAACTGGCAGAAAACAAACGCGCCGGGTACAGCCTGAACAGCCAGACCTACGTCTACCATCCTACGAACGAACTGGAGATATCGGCGTTCGACGTTGGAAGCAACTATGCAACGGCTACCACTGCCGACAGTCGGAGCGCCTCAGTCGAGACGAAGATTCACGCGTTCGTTGGCAAGCTTCGGCATCGGATTATTCGCAATTCCGTCCAAGCTGAGATGCGGGTCGAGCAGCGACAAGTCGCGGCTGTGCAAGAAGCTGAGCGCGCGAGGCTTGCTGCGATTCGCCGCTCCGCAATTGAACAACTCAAGCGCGTCGAGGAATGGGCGTTGAAGCTCGAGCGAGCGAACCGCTTGCGAGTGCTTGCGACTGAATTTGAGGTCAAGAAACTGAAGTCGTCCGACGATGCCGTCGATGCCGCATGGCTACGGCGCGCCGCAGACTGGTTAGACCCAACTGTCGAATGTCGATGGGACGACATGGACAACGCTCCAGCTGGATACGGTGAATTCTAGCGATTGGCTTCCCCCACAGGGCGCATGCAGAGACCTCGATTGAGCGTCTTGATTGGCGCATCCAATGGTGTGCAAAAGGGGGAAGTTGGCCAGACGGCGTCCGGTGCGACGGGCAAACCGTATCAGCGCGCGGTGCTGGAGATGCAAGCATTGTGTCAGTTGACAGCGCCAGACGGCATGCTCCGCATCACTGTGGGGAGCAGTGCGTTACATCGTGAGACGAAGTGCGCTGTTCCCAGAGACAAATTCTTGGTGGAGCGGAGGAGGCTCGAACTCCCGACCTTCGCATTGCGAACGCGACGCTCTCCCAGCTGAGCTACCGCCCCATCGTTTGACGATATTAGCACGGCGTTCAGTTCACGTATTCGCGCCGCACCGCGCAATAATACAACATCGGTCAGATGGGGTATAGCGCGCTGTACATGAAAGACACTCGTGAAGACAACTTCTTCATGTGCATGTCGCCAGCGACTCCTGAACGTAGTGTTCATCAAAGGCCGCCGATTCTGACAGGCGCCCGAGCGGCTGCCGTTCGCCAATACTTGACGGTAACCGGCGTCTCCCCGTAGGCCATCGAGGCGAGGCGTGCGCGGTGTGTTTACGGGGCGTGCGAAGTGTGCCAGACTGTTATTGTCCGGTTTGCAGAAATTCTTTGAAAATCAATGACTTGCGGCGTGGGCGTCGGTCCGGTGCGGCGAATCCCCCTCTCTCCGCCAGGAACGAATGATAAGCCGTTGAATCCGTAAGGATTCAGCGGCTTTTTGTTTTGGCTTGCCGACCGAGCGTCGACCCGGGCTCTTCGCGCCGTATCCGCACGTCGAACCCAATAGCGCAACGCGCAATCCAACGGACCTTCGATGCGGTAGACTTCCGCGGAACCACCCCGGAGATCGCGCAATGGATCGCAAGGTCAATCTGCTATCTGGACTGAATCTGTCTACTGCAATTGGTGCGGAAATCGGCGCACTCTGCCGGCCGGTGGTGACACGATCGGACGGTACGGTCTATTACATCGACCACGCCAGCACCGACGCTCTGCGCGAAAAATATAAACATGATCCGAACGTCGACATCGGCGCGCTCGTCGATGTCGACGCCGTCTGGGGCAAGCAATCGCTCTCCGAAGCGCTAGGTGGCAAATCCGTCGACTACGTGATCGCATCCCATGTGGTCGAACATGTGCCCGATCTGGTCGGCTGGTTTGCCGAGATTGGCGCGATCCTCAAGCCGGATGGCCAACTGCGTCTCGCGGTGCCCGACAAGCGCTTTACTTTCGATCTGATGCGGGAGGAGTCGCGCATCAGCGACGTGTTGAGCGCTCATATCGTGCGGGCGCGCATTCCTCAGCCGCAGGCCATCCTCGACCATGTCGTGAATGTGCGTTACGACGTGAATGCAGGGGCGATCTGGGCCGGTCTCGCGTCCGGTGGACGGCCGGCGCATACGTTCGCGGAGGGCATGGCCGCTGCCCAGGATGCTTTTGCCAACGGCAATTATCATGACGTGCACGTCTGGGTGTTCACGCCAGCCACGTTTGCGCGGATTTGCCGCCTGCTCGTCGAAAACGGCCTGCTGAGCATGTCGTGCGCGAACTTCTTCGACACCGCAAGAAACGAACTCGAGTTTCTGGTTCACATGCAGCAGTGCGCCGATGTCGAATTCGCATGCGCCAGTTGGGCGCGCATGGAAGCGGCCGCCGCACCGTTGCCGCCGGACCAGCCTGCGGCATTGCTTCAGGTTCGCGCCGTGCCTTCGCGGCTGCATCGTGTGGTGCGGCGCGTGGGACGTCTGCTGTCGTAGTGCGAAGCAGAGGACCAGCGCTTCAGTTTCGTCCGCTTGCGGCGCTCGCCTGTCTGGCTCGATTTCGACTCGACTACGCTCGTTTCTGAATCTTGCAGCCGCGGGTATTCTGTAATCTGTAAAATGCGCGGATGGAAACACACAGCATCCGCGACGCAAGTTCTTTGCGCTACGTAACCGGCCTCGATGGACTCCGTGCCATTTCGATGATGCTGGTCGTCCTGTTTCATTACACGAGCTATTTTTCCAGTCGCCTTTCCGGGTTGGGCGGCGTTTGGTCCGTCATCGTGCGTATTGCGTCGACCGGCTGGATAGGCGTGGACGTGTTTTTCGTAATCTCGGGCTTTCTCATCACCACAACGCTATTGAAGCGGCCCGTCAATTCAATCGCGTCATATTCGAAGTTCATTCGGCGCCGGGCAATTCGGTTGCTGCCGGCCTACGTCGCGAGCCTGCTGATATTCACGCTTGTTGCGCTGCTCATCGATCCGCATACCAAAGTGCTGAGAAACGAGTATTTGCTATGGACATTCACGGCCAGTCTGCAATCGCTGTTCGGCGACCGGGTTGCGCTGGCCGATCAACACTTCACCATGGCGCATTTCTGGACGCTCGCTGTGGAATGGCATTTTTATCTCGTCTTCCCGATTCTCGTTGCCCGTTTCCATTCGTACTTTCGCCCGGCCGTGGCGCTGTTGCTGGTGGCGATAGCGTTCAGGGTGGTGTGTCATTTTGCCGGGGTTTCCGACAACGGTATCTATACTTTCACGCTTTGCCGGATCGACTCGATTGCCGTAGGTTGTTTGTTGGCACTGGTGCCTGCCCATCTTCGTTCCAGGCAGTCCGCAGCGGCGGGCGTGCTCGGCGCGGTGATTTTCATGGCGGTCTGGATTGCGTTGGCCTGTTCGGATGTCCCGTTCAAGACCTTGGCGTGGCTTCAGACGTTCGGATACACGCTGTTAGCGGTGTCCGTCGCGTTGATGATTTACCGGGTCATTCATTCCCCGCCGCGCTCGGTAATCGTGCGTGCGCTGGAATTCAAGCCGCTTACTGCAATAGGACGCGCAAGCTATAGCCCATACATCTGGCACGTGCCTTTTTATCCCACCATCGTGCTGGTGGCGCAACACAACTTCACGGACATCAGGCTTGCCTATCTTGTCGCGGTATTGGCCGGCGTCGTGATGACGGCGGTGCTCGGCAGCCTTTCTTATCTGCTCGTCGAATCCCGATTCACCCGGGCGCGTCCAGCGGTGCTGGCGTGAAGGCGGGGTGCCACTTGATGTATGGCGGCGAGACCGGCCGCACGAGGCGGTAAACCAAAACAAATCATCTTGCTCTAAACTAGCGGCCGCCCAAGCCCCCCAGTCAAGAGCAAGAACTCCATGCCTCCAGCGCCCGCCGAGCCACCCGGTTCCTCATCCGTTAGTTTGCCGAAACACCCCGCATTTCAGCGTTTCTGGTGCACCCGCATCCTCTCCTCGCTGTCGTTCCAGATGCTCGCGGTGGCAATGGGCTGGCACATCTACGCGCTCACGCATAGCGCCTTCGCGCTCGGCCTCGTCGGCCTCGCGCAATTTCTACCGATGTTCGTGCTAACGCTCGTCGTTGGACACGTCGCCGACCGCTACGACCGCCGCCGCATCGCGGCCATCTGCCAAAGCCTCGAAAGCGTCGCTGCATTGTTATTCGCTTTCGGCACCTTCGGCGGATGGATCAGCGCGCCCGTGATCTATGTGCTGGCCGCATGCGTCGGCGCGGCGCGCGCCTTCGAATCGCCCGCGGTGGCTTCGCTGTTGCCGGGCGTCGTGCCGCGCGGGCAGTTGCCCAAAGCAACCGCATGGGCCACTTCCGCGAATCAGACCGCGCAGATCGCAGGCCCGGCGTTGGGCGGTCTGCTCTATGGCATCGGCCCCGGCGCGACCTATCTCGCCTGCACGCTGTCGTTCGCGGCCGCGGCAACGGCCGTGTGGGGCATCTCGCTACAGACGAAGCCGGCGAACCGCGCGCCCGTCACGCTTGAATCGGTGTTCTCGGGCATTGCCTTCATTCGCAAGGAACCGGTGATTCTCGGCGCGTTGTCGCTCGATCTGTTCGCCGTGCTATTCGGCGGCACGACCGCGCTATTGCCGGTCTTCGCACGCGATATGCTGCACACGGGCCCGCTCGGTCTCGGACTGTTGCGCTCCGGCACCGCCATCGGCGCGCTCGCGGGCACCATCTGGCTCGCGCATTTCCCGCTGCGCAACCGGCCCGGTGCGGCGATGTTCGGCGGCGTGATCGCGTTCGGCGCGGCCACGGTCGTGTTCGGTCTGTCGCATCAATTTCTCGTGTCGCTTCTCGCGCTGATGGTGCTCGGTGCTTCCGACACCATCAGCGTGGTCGTGCGTCTGTCGCTCGTGCAACTGCGCACGCCGGATGAAATGCTGGGGCGCGTCAGTGCAGTCAATTCGCTTTTCATCGGGACGTCGAATCAATTGGGCGAATTCGAATCCGGCGTGTCGGCGGGGTGGTGGGGCGCGCGACCCGCCGTGCTGGTGGGCGGCGTAGCGACCATCGCGGTCGCCTTGCTATGGATGCGCTTCTTCCCCGAACTCCGGCGCACGCGCTCGCTGGAGCGCGAAGAGGAACTGGCGCCGAGCCATTGATCGACGCAAGACGTTGCGTCAGGCCTGCGCGGCACTCACACGCAGCGCGGTCCATCGCACCGTCGCCAGAATCGATGCCGCGACGATCAATGCGCCGCCGACCCACGCGGTCACCGAAATCCGTTCACCCAGCCAGATGCAGGCAAACAACGCCCCGAACGCCGGTTCGCTGCCCATCAGCAGCGAGACGCGTGTCGGGCTGCTGCGTTTGATCGCGAAGTTCTGCGCGAAGAACGCGAACAGCGTGCAAGCGATCACCAGATAGCCGACATAGCCCCAGAACGCCGCATGTCCCGCAATCGAGGGCAAGGGCTGCCACTGCTGTGGCGCAAACAGCCAGGCGGCCGCCGCGCTGCCGAATGCCACCACGCCTGACTGAACCGCTGTCACCGAGAGCGGCGGCAGGGCCGAATCACGCATCACGCGTTTGGTCACGCACACCGTCAACGCGCGCAGCAGGGCGGCGAGCAGAATCAGCGCGTCGCCGGGATTGAGGCTCAGCGCGCCGTCGCCGGCGAGCAGCCATGCGCCCAGCAGTGAAAGCGCCACCGCCAGCCATTCGACACGGCTCGGCTTGCGCTTGAGCAACAACCATTCGACGATGGGCGTCAGCACCACGCACAAGCTGATCAGAAACGCGGCGTTGGCGGCGCGCGTCATCAGGATGCCGAACGTTTCGCACAGGAAGATGCCGAGAAGCAGCGCGCCGGCGATCAGCACGCCGCGCAGCGTGCGGCCATCGGCGGCGCGCAGGTGGCGAAGGGCGGGCGACAGGATCACGAAAGTGATACCGAAGCGCAGCGCGAGCAAACCGAGCACCGGATAAAACACCAGGGCGCTTTTGACCACACCGTAACTGGTGCCCCACACGACGGCGACGGCGAGCAGCATCAGATCGGACAACATGAGCAGGCGTTCTTGTTTCGACATGGACGGACCTCGAGCTAACGAGACCGTATTGTCGAACTTTGCGCCAAGCGTGATAATCGGGTCTCGGCGCATAGCGTTTATGTCGCAAATGCATAAATAGCCTGCCCGCACTCACGGACCTGGAACGATGACCCCAACCGAGCTTTTCGCGTTGCTACCGGACATGGCGGTTTTCGCGCGCGTCGTCGACGCCGGCAATTTCTCGGTGGCGGCGCGGCAACTCGGCAGCACGCCGTCCACGGTCAGCCGTCAGATCAAGCGTCTCGAAGACGCCCTGGCGACCCGTCTGCTGGAGCGTTCCACGCGCGCGGTACGGGTGACGGAATCGGGTGCCCAGGTGGCGCGATTCTGTCGCGACATGGTGAGCGCAGCGTCGGGCGCGGTGGACGCCGCCGGGCAATTGGCCGGCAGACCGCAAGGCATGGTGAGCGTGAGCGCGCCGACCCAGTTCGCGAAGTCCGTGATACACCCGCTCATTCCCGGCTTCCTGCACGCTTACGACGAAGTCGACCTGCAACTCCTCTTCACCGACCACGACGTCGACCCACTCGCGGACGATGTCGATCTGGTGATCCGCCTGACCGAGCATCCGCCGCAGGGACTCGCGGGGCGCCGGTTGGGCGCGGTGCGCTGGCTGCTGGTGGCGTCGCCAGCATATTTGCGCGAACGCGGCACACCGGCGCAGCCACGCGAATTGCAGAAGCACGCCTGCATCTACCTCGGCGAGACTGCCGACGACAACCGCTGGCGCTTTCGCCGCGGCACGGAGACACAGAGCGTCGACGTGAAGGGCCGCTACATCGCCAATCATGCCGGCGCGCGGCTCGAAGCCGCGCTGCAGGACTTCGGCATTGCGTGTGTACCGGAATTCGCAGCCTCGGAATCACTGCAGAGCGGCGAACTCGTGCAGGTCCTGCCGGACTGGAATCTCGAAGCACGCGCCTACGTCGGCTCGGTGTGGCTGCTGTATCCACCGAATCGTTTCTTGCCGCCGAAGGTGAGGGCATTGATCGACTACCTCGTCGAGCATCTTCACGACACGCTCGCTACCGCCTGAGAACCACCGCACGCGAGACGAAAGTAGAATCGCCCGCGCAATCCATGATTCAATGCAGTCCCAGCGATTCGATCGATCACGAGGAGAACAGCATGAGCTTGCGCGAAACCGGACCGATTGCGGCGACTGTCTATCGCGGCGCTTCGATTGAGAACACGCATCTGGCGCACGTCGCGGTGGTCGACGCGAGCGGCCGCCTGTTGGCGTCATTCGGCGATCCATCGCGTATGACGCTCGCACGTTCCGCAGCGAAGCCCGCACAAGCGTTGGCGGTGTTGGAAACCGGCGCGCTGGAGCGTTTCGGCTTCGACGAAGCCGACCTTGCGCTGATGTGCGGCTCGCACAGCAGTGAGGCGCGCCACATCGAGCGCACGCGACAGATGCTGGCCAAGGCGCAGGCGAGCGAAGCCGACTTACGCTGCGGCGGCCATCCGCCGCTATCCGACGCCGTCTACATCGACTGGCTCAAACGCGACTTCAAGCCGGGCGCCGTATGCAGCAACTGCTCCGGCAAACACGCGGGCATGCTGGCCGGCGCGCAATCGATTGGGGCAGCGATAGCGGGCTACGAGCGACCCGACCATCCGTTGCAGGTACGAGTAAAACACACGGTCGCGGACGTCTGCGATTTACCTGACGACGCGGTGCAATGGGCGACAGACGGCTGCAATCTACCGACCCCTGCGTTTCCGCTAGACCGCCTCGCACGCCTGTTCGCGAAGCTAGCCGCCGCGGAGGACGAGGTATCGTCGCACGCGCAGTCCATCACATCGCGCACGACGGCGCTCGCCCGAATCTACCGCGCGATGACAACCTATCCGGAATGGGTAGCGGGCGAGGGGCGCTTCTGCACGCAGCTGATGCAAGCCTTCGACGGCGCGCTGGTCGGCAAGGTGGGCGCGGACGGCAGCTACGCGATAGGCGTACGAACATCGGAGCAGACGAAGAGGGCGGGCGCGCAAGGCGCACTGGGCATCGCCGTAAAAATCGAGGACGGCAACGTCGGCATACTGTACGCGGTGGTCGCGGAACTGCTTGCGTTGCTAGACATCGGAACACTGGAACAACGAGCGAAACTCGCGTCGTTTCACGCACCGAAGATGTTGAACACAATGGGCATCCCAACGAGCCGAATAACCTATTCGGTCGCGCTCCAACGCGCACCGAAAGCCTCCGCTCGATGAACGACCGCAACGGCGCGCGCAGCGCCGCCGGAAGAATGACTGCTGTGTCACGAACGCGGACTGGGCGAGAGCACAGATTCCAGATGCGCCACTACCGTAGCTGCGCGGGGGATCCGCTTAAAGGCTAGCGGTGTGAAGCCGCTTTCTTTGCCTACTTTCTTTGCGGCAAGCAAAGAAAGTAGGTGCCGCCCCGCACAGGGGCAACACTAATAGACCACCGCGAATTCAAGGAAAGGCCAACAAACCAACAAGAAGCAACAGAAAAAAACCCCAACTCAAGCAGCAACAACAGAAGGCACAACCCCAATAGCATTCCGAATAGCATCCGCCAACTCCGAGGCAGCAAACTTCGCCACATACCCATTAGCCCCGGCATTCTTCACATGCGCCTCATTAGCCGCCCCGGTAAGAGAAGAATGAATAATGACCGGAATATCGCGAGTCCGCTCATCAGCCTTAATTTGCCGAGTGAGCATAAACCCATCCATCTCAGGCATCTCAAGATCAGTCAAAACAAGGGCGATACTATCCTTGACACGAGTCCCATTAGCCTGCGCCTCGCGCGCAACCTGCTGCAACGTATTCCAGGCCTCTTCCCCAGTCTTGGTCATGACATAATCCGCGCCAATAGCACTCAAAGCCTGCTCAATGAGCTTCCGAGCAAACCCCGAATCATCAGCAGCAAGAATCTTCGCCCCACGCCGAATCCCCAACGCCTCCCCAACGGAAGTCGGATCCACACTAGGATGCTGTGACGGAAACACATCCCGCAAAACCTGCTCGACATCGATCACCTGGGCCAAGCGCGAATCACCTGTATTCCCATCGATCCGCGCAATGCTAGTAACCAAATTGCCCCCAGCCGCACCTTCGGCGGACAAAACCTGATTCCACTCCAGCCGCACGATATCGTCGACCTCTTCAACCGCGAACGCCTGCGTCGACCGAGCAAACTCCGTCACCAGCAAAATATTCAGCCCGCGCGTCGGCTGACACCCCATCAGCCGCGGCAAATCGATCACGGGAATGATCTGCCCGCGAATATCCACGGCGCCCATCACAAACGGCGACGAACCGGCGATCGGCGTAACCGTCGGCATGGTCGAGATTTCCCGCACCTTGAAGACGTTGATGCCATAAAGCTCATGCGCGTCGCTGCCGGGCACGGCGCCCAAGCGGTACAGCAACAACTCGAACTTGTTGGAACTCGTCAGGTTGCTGCGTTCATCGTTCGCGCGGTTTTCTACTGCCATCGAATCTCTCCAGGATTGCGTGTGATGCGCCATGCCACCGTTGCGTTCGATCCTGGCGCGCGCCCTACCTTTCTGTTATCGGCGCGGCGGACGGAAAGTTCAGCGATTCGACGGCGATTTCCTCGCATGCTCTGGTTAACGCGCAGCCGATATTGAGTTGAGGGCGGGAATCGGCGCAAGCGCAACGGCCGCAATCCAGCCCTGTCAAGGCATTCATATGAAGGTTACCTAAGGTTACAGAAGCGACAGCGTCGTATCACATGGCGCACAGCGCGCCTTCTAGAATTCACAGCGATAAAAGCGTGGCGCCGTCAGTAGCTCGCAAGCTGACCGCAAGGTAACCGCACAGTCGGCAGGAGCCTGAGGCGCACACGCATCGCAGTTGTTTCGCTTCCACCTCAAGGAGAACGTATGATCCGCTTGCCTCTCGCCACTATCACCAGCGCCTGCCTGGCTGGCCTGCTCGTCGTCGCCGGCGCGGCCAACGCTCAAACAACGCCGGCAGCACCGGCAGCGGCTACGGCCGACGCCGGCCGTCTGCATGCCGCCGACCAGACGTTCATCGCGGACGGCACCAAGGCCGTTGCCACGCAACGCGACGCCGCACGTATCGCGACCTCGCGCTCGACCGATCGCGACGTCAAGGCATTCGCCGAGCGCGTCTCGGCCGACAACGCGAAAATCTCCGATTCGCTGCGCGCAGCGAGCCCACGCGGCGTCGATGTGCCGAAGAACGACCCCGACGCAGCGGTGCTCGCGAGCATCAACAACCTGCGTGGCGCCGACTTCGACAAGGTCTATATCGAGCAGGTCGCGCTCGCCGGCGAACAGAAAGCGCTATCGGCGTTCCAGGCGGAAATCGCTTCGGGCCGCGACGAACAGTTGAAGGACGCGGCGAAGAAGGCATTGCCGACGATCCAGGAACACTACGCGATGGCGCAGGATCTCGCCAAGCGTAAGCATCTGCCGACCGCGCAGTAAGCGGCTTAACGCGCGTCACGTTGCGGCGTGGCGCGCGGCCGTTCGAATGCGTGGTTTTCGGCGATAATCGGCTTCGCTCTTTCGAGTCCGCTGCGCGCAGGGTCTTGCGCGATGCATCGTTTGCGATTCATCTTGCGTGATGCGCGAACCTCGAAAGCTCCCACCACTTTCACGCGCATTCGACCAAAGCTCTCCGCATGAGCAAGTCCGCCAATCTGCCGCAACAGTTGGACCATATGCTTCGGCAAGCCGTCGCGCTTCAGCGCAACGGCGCTTTCACCGAGGCCGAGGAACTCTATCGCGAGATTCTCGAACTCAAGCCCCGTCATTTCGACGCGCTGCAATTGCTGGGCGCGCTGACGCTGCAAGCGGGCCGCCTGCAAGAGGGCGTCGAGTTACTCAGAAAAGCGCTTGCCATCAACGGGAAACAGGCGCCGCTTCATTCGAATCTGGCCTATGCGTTGAACGCCTTGCAGCGATTCGACGAAGCCCTCGCGTGTGCCGAGCGCGCGCTGGCCTTGCAGCCCAAATTTCCCGACGCACTGAACAATCGCGGCAATGCGCAAGCCGGCCTGAATCGGCCGCTCGATGCGCTCGGCAGTTTCGATCGCGCGATTGCCCTGATGCCGGATTTCGCGCAGGCCTGGAACAACCGCGCGTGTGTGCTGCGCGATCTGGGCCGTCCCGCTGATGCGCTCGCAAGCTGCGACCACGCGCTCGCGCTGCAACCGAATTATCCGGATGCGTGGAGCAATCGCGGCAACGCGTTCAGTGACCTGAACCAGCCGGAAGAAGCGGAACGCTGCTACCGTCGCGCGCTCGAATTGGCCCCGGCATTCGCCGATGCCTGGAACAATCTCGGCCTGACGCAGATCGACCTCAATCAGCACGCGCAAGCGCTGTCGTGTTACGAACGCGCGTTGGCCGTGAATCCAGATGCTGCGGAAACACATTGGAATGAATCGCTGTGCCTGCTGCAAATGGGACAGCTCGAGGCCGGCTGGCAAAAATATGAATGGCGCTGGGAGCGCAGCCGCATCAAGGCAAGTCGGCGCAGTTTTGCGCAACCCCTTTGGCTGGGCGATTTTTCGATCGACGGCAAGACGATTCTGTTGCACGCGGAGCAGGGCCTCGGCGACACGCTGCAGTTTTGCCGCTACGCCGCGCTGGTGTCGAAACTCGGCGCCAAGGTCGCGCTCGAAGTGCCGCCCGAGTTGATGCGTCTCATGGCCACGCTCGATGGCGTGGACCAATTGATCGAAGCCGGCCAAACGCTGCCGCCGTTCGATTGCCACTGTCCGTTGCTGAGTCTGCCGCTTGCATTCAAGACCGAGCTCGACAGCATTCCATCGACAACGCCTTATCTCATCGCAAACGCCGAAGCGGCTCGCCAATGGCACGATCGGATTCACGCGCAAGCAGACGGCCGCCTGAAAGTCGGACTCGTGTGGGCGGGCGGAAACCGGCCGCATGTCGCGGAGCTTCGCAAGAACGATGCACGCCGTTCGATCGCTTTCGCACAACTCTCGCCGCTTCTCGAGGTATCGGACGTGCAGTTCTTCAGCCTGCAAAAAGGACCGGCGGCACAGCAATTCGAAAGCAGCGAGTGGGGCGAACGCGTGATCGATTACACAGAAGAACTCAGCGACTTCGCCGACACCGCAGCGTTGGTGGCGAACCTCGATCTGGTGATTTCCGTGGACACGTCCACCGCGCATCTGGCCGGCGCGCTCGACAAGCCGGTCTGGATTTTGAACCGCTTCGACACCTGTTGGCGCTGGATGCTAGAGCGTACCGATACGCCGTGGTATCCGCGCGCCCGCTTGTTCCGGCAACCGGCGCTCGGCGATTGGGACAGTGTGATGCAAGCCGCGCGTGACGCGCTGAGCGCATTGGCTACGGACGTGGCGCATTCACGATAACGATCCCGTTCGCACCCGCCACGTTCCCTGCGCGCTGGCCGACGCGTTTGCGCGGACGCGCGTAGACTGAATGTCCGTTTATGGACGGCTAAGCCACGGAGATTGATCAATGGAATACAGACATCTGGGTGCATCCGGTTTCAAGGTACCGGTGCTGAGTTTCGGCACGGGCACATTCGGCGGCAAGGGCGAGTTTTTCCAGGCGTGGGGCGCGACCGACGTCGCCGAGGCGCGGCGTCTGCTCGACATCTGCTTCGATTCGGGCGTCACCATGTTCGACAGCGCGGACATCTATTCGAGCGGCGCGTCCGAATCGGTGCTCGGCGAAGCGCTCAAGGGCAAGCGCGACAAAGCGATCATCTCGACCAAGGCGACCTTCCGTTTCGACGATGGACCGAACAGCGTCGGCTCGTCGCGCTTCCATCTGATTCAGGCCGTGGACGCGGCGCTCAAGCGCTTGCAAACCGATTACATCGATCTGTTCCAGTTGCACGGCTTCGACGCCAGAACGCCGATCGCCGAAGTCATGTCCACGCTCGACGATCTCGTGCGCGCCGGCAAGATCCGCTACACCGGCGTGTCGAATTTCTCCGGCTGGCACCTGATGAAGTCGCAGGACGTGGCGGATCGCTACGGCTATCCGCGCTACGTCGCGAATCAGACCTACTACTCGCTGGTCGGACGCGATTACGAGTGGGAGCTGATGCCGCTCGGCGTCGATCAGGGCGTGGGCGCGGTGGTGTGGAGTCCGCTCGGCTGGGGGCGTCTTACGGGCAAGATCAAGCGCGGCCAGCCGCTGCCCGATTCGAGCCGCCTGCATAAAACCGCCGACATGGGGCCGCCGGTGCCGGACGAGTATCTGTTCCGCGTGCTCGATGCGATCGACGAGATCGCGGACGAAACCGGCAAGACCGTGCCGCAGATCGCGCTGAACTGGCTGCTGCAGCGGCCGACGGTATCGACGGTGCTGATCGGTGCGCGTAACGAGGAACAACTGCGGCAGAACCTCGGCGCGGTGGGCTGGAATCTGACGCCCGAGCAGGTGGCGAAGCTCGACGCGGCGAGTGCCGTGCGTCCCGCTTATCCGTACTGGCATCAGGAAGGATTCGAGGAACGTAATCCGAAGGCGGTGTAAGCGCGCTTTCGCCTCGAGGCGCGCTGCGTGTCAGGTGCTCCGGTTCGGACTCATTTCGCGAGTTCGGCTGGAGCGGCGAACAGTTGGCCGTAGTAGCGGCGGCCGGCGTCGAGATGCTTGCCGAAGGCAAAGCCTTGCGCGAGCATGGCATCGAAGTCGGCTCGTTCGATTTTCATCACGTAGCTGTGTTCGGTGGTGACGAGGCGGCACGCGGTGCCGGACGCCGCCGCCGCGCTGAACCACTTGCCCGCGCCAGCATGGTCCGCCGGGAAAGCGTTCGGCCCCACTTCGACTTGCCAGCCGCCGTCCAGCAGAATCCACATGGCCTTATCCTCGGCAGTTGCCGCGCTGTCGTTGCATTGCGCGACGACCATACCGGCCTGCGCTTCCCATTCATGCGAGTGGGCGATCACCCATCGCAGTTGGTCGGTCGTCAGGCTCGTAAAGAACGGCGTGTGCTTCAGCAAATGAAGGTACGTGACCGAGGGTTTCATGGTCGTGCTCCTCGTCGTGATGGAAGTGACGGCCGGTTGAGGTTGGGCATCGCATGCGCCGATGAGAACCGGCAGCACAACGGCGCATGCGATCAGCGAAATTGCTTTCACGGCGGTATGCCTTGACGTCACGTTCAACGTTGAACCCGCGCTTCCAGCAAATCGCCCATACCGATTCGCTTGGCGAACTCGATGCGCACACGCTCTGACACTTCGAGCACCTCGCGCGCGCCGTCGCCGACGAAGTCGATCACCGAACGCATCGGCCGCTCGCCTGAAGGCAGGCCGACGATCCGCACGATTTCATTGGCCACGGCTTGCGGATCGGCGTCGTCGGGCGTCAGTTCGGACAGGCGCTGGCCGATCTGATCCATCACGCCGTCGTAGCGTGCGTAGGCCGCGGCGCGTTCGGTATCGGCCGGCTTGCCCGCGCTCGGAAAGTGAGCGGTGCCGCGCGTGAACGCGCCCGGCACCACGATCGAGGTCTCGATGCCGAAGCGCGCGATCTCATATGCGAGCGAAACCGCCAGCGAATCCATTGCGGCCTTCGCGGCGCCGTATGGACCGAGGAAAGGAGGGAAGCCGCCCTTGGTCGTCGAACTGCTGACCCACAGCATCAAGCCGGCTTCCTGCTGGCGCAGATAGGGCAGCACGGCGCGGTTCACGCGCTGCGCGCCGAACAGGTTGGTGTCGAACACCTTCACCAATTCCTCGGGCGTGAAGGCTTCGCTCGGGCCGACCACCAGATGGCCGGCGTTTTGCATCACCACGTCGAGCCGTCCCTGTTCGCGCACGACCGTCGCGGCGGCGGCATCAGCCGATGCTTGCGACAACACGTCGAGTTCAAGCGGATGCAACTGGATGTCCTTCGCTTTCGCAAGCGCGCGCATTTCATCGGCGCGTGGCTTATTGCGTCCTTCGACGTCGCGCATCGTCGCGTAGACAATGTGGCCGGCTTCGGCGAGCGACTGTGCGCTGAGTTTGCCGATACCCGTACCGGCGCCCGTCACGAGGATGATCTTCTTCTGCATTTTTCTTCTCCGATTCGATGAAAGTGAGGCGGCTCGTCAGAGCCTGCCCGCAGTGATGCGCATCGAGCGCGTTAGGCGATACCGCCGTTCGCACGCAGAATCTGCCCGTTGACCCAACCCGCGTCCGGACCGGCGAGGAACGCCACCACCGACGCAATATCGTCCGGTTGGCCGAGGCGTTGCAGCGGCGGCATCTTCGCGAAGGTCTGGATCTGTTCTTCGGTCTTGCCGTCGAGGAATAGCGACGTCGCGATCGGACCCGGCGCCACGGCGTTGACGGTGATGTTGCGGCCGCGCAGTTCCTTGGCAAATACATGCGTGAAGGATTCGACGGCCGCCTTGGTCGCGTTGTAGATCGCATAGCCCGGCATGTTCAGCGCCAGTGTGGTGCTCGAAAAGTTGACGATGCGCCCGCCGTCGTTCATGCGCGCAGCGGCTTCGCGCAAGGTGTTGAAGGTGCCGCGCACGTTGATGTCGAAAGTCTGGTCGTAGAGCGCGTCGCTGGTATCGGCGAGCGGCACGGTCTTGAGCACGCCCGCGTTGTTGACCAGCACGTCCACCTTGCCGAGCTGCTGTTCGGTGATCTCGAACATGCGGCGCACGTCGTCGGCGTTCGACACGTCCGCCTTAACCGCGACGGCTTTGGCGCCGGCTGCCGTGAGTTCCGCGACGAGCGCATCGGCTTCGGCCGAACTGGATGCGTAGTTGACCGCGACCGCGAAGCCGTCCTTGGCCAGACGTTGCGCGACCGCTGCGCCGATGCCGCGGGACGCGCCGGTGACGATAGCGACCTGGGCGTTTTTAGGCGTGTTCATGATTCGTTTCCTTGTGTCTGTTGGGTGGGTGAGGTGAATCATGGACGCTTTCCGCGCATAGATAATCGGGTTAGACTTGGCATCATCATTCCATTTGCTTTAACAATTGACGCAAGGACCGCCCTACAGGCGTCACAAACAGCCACCCACAGCCAGGCATCGACCATGGATCGTTTCGAGGAAATGCGAGTTTTCATACGGATCGCGGAGCGGCAAAGCTTCACGCGCGCCTCGGACGACCTGCAGATTCCGCGCGCCACTGTGACCAATCTGATGAAGCGCATGGAGCAGCGGCTCGGCGCGCGGCTGCTCGAGCGCACCACGCGCACGGTGCGTCTCACGCACGACGGCGAGGCGTACTACCGCCGCTGCGTGCGTCTGATTGCCGACATGGAGGAGGCCGAGGGCTCGTTTTCGAACCTCGCGCCGAAGGGTTTGTTGCGGGTGAACTTGCAGGGCACGCTGGCGCGGCACTTCGTGGTGCCGGCGCTGCCGGCCTTTCTCGCGCGCTTTCCCGATATCGAACTGACCATCGGCGAAGACGACCGGCTCGTCGATCTGGTGCGGGAGGGAGTCGACTGCGTGCTGCGGGCGGGCCATCTGCAGGATTCGTCGATGGTGGGGCGGCGCGTCGCGCAATTGCCGCAAGTGACGGTCGCGAGTCCGGCGTATCTCGCTGCGTATGGCGAGCCGGCCGAGCCGTCGGCGCTATCCACGCATCGGGCGGTCAATTACGTGTCGAGCGCGACCGGCAAGGCCGTGCCGCTCGAATTCAGCGTGGCGGGCCGCGAGGTGGCGATGGTCCTGCCGTCGGCGGTGTCGGTGACCGGCACCGAACTCTATACGGGCTCCGCGCTTGCGGGGCTCGGCATCGTGCAGGTGCCGCAATACCGGGTGGCGGCCGAACTGGCGGCGGGGCGGCTGAAAATCATTCTTGCGGACTTTCCGCCGCCGCCCATGCCGGTGTCCGTGCTCTATCCGCAGAACCGTCAGTTGTCGTCGCGGGTGCGGGTGTTTGCGCAGTGGCTGCGCGATATTTTCGAAGCGGCAACGGCGACCACCGGCGGCGCGCTGTGAATACCCGCGTCTAGGCCGCCGCGCCGTGGGCGTCGAGGATGTTGATCAGCGTGATGTCTATTCCCTGGCTGCATACGGCCGCGAGCGAATAGCGGCAGTGGTGTCCTGCACCCCGAGCCGCGCCCGATCATGCGGCGCCAAGAAATCCTGAACCGGACCAAGCGGCACGACGCCGGTCGGATTGATGCCCCGGTGACTCTCGTAGTAATGCCGCTTGATGTGCGTGAAATCGACCGTCTGCGCGATGCCGGGCAACTGATAGATATCGCGCGTGTAGGCGGACAGATTCGCGTAATCGGCGATGCGGCGCAGATTGCACTTGAAGTGGCCGACGTAGACAGCGTCGAAGCGGATCAGCGTCGTGAACAGCCGGAGATCGGCTTCGGTGAGTTGCGCGCCGGTCAGATAGCGTTGCGTCGCGAGTTGCGCGTCGAGCCAGTCGAGCGTTTCGAAGAGCGGCGTGACGGCTTCTTCGTAGGCCTGCTGGGTGGTGGCGAAACCTGCCTTGTAGACACCATTGTTCAGCGTGTCGTAGACGCGCGCGTTGATCGCGTCGATTTGCGGGCGCAACGGCGGCGGATAAAAATCGCCGGGCTTGGCGCCGATGCCGTCGAACGCCGAATTCAGCATGCGAATGATTTCCGACGATTCGTTGCTGACGATCGTGGCGCGCTGCTTGTCCCACAGGATCGGCACCGTGACGCGGCCGCTGTAGTGAGGATCGGCGGCCGTATAGACCTGGTGCAGCAGCTTCGCGTGATTGACGCTGTCGGCCACGACGCCGGGGCCATCCGCGAAGGTCCAGCCGTTTTCCAGCATCAGCCAGTGCACGACGGAGACGTCGATCATCGCTTCAAGGCCTTTGAGCGCCCGCACGATCAAGGTGCGATGCGCCCACGGGCAGGCGAGGCTCACATACAGGTGGTAGCGTCCCGCTTGCGCTTCGAAGCCGCCGCTGCCGCTCGGACCGGGCGAGCCGTCGGCCGTCACCCAGTTGCGAAACGCCGCGTCCTTGCGCACGAAACGGCCGCCGGTCGACTTGGTGTCGTACCAGCGGTCCTGCCATTGTCCGTCCACTAAAAGTCCCATGTCGCCGCTCCTTGTGCGTACGCCGTCGTGCCACGACCGCGCGCAATGAATGTTCCAGGCGCGGCGTCCGCCGCGTTTGCAGTGGCTCGTCACTGGCTCGTGCGGCTTTTCCGAAAGCCCGCGCCAACCGTGCTTGCCGCCAATTTTGCCGTCATATCGCCATAGTGGACTAGCAGCGGCGCTTTGCCGTACCATCTTTTCGTCGAACTCGTTCGAAGGAGTAGAACATGTTGTCGGAAGACGAACTGGCTTTGCTCGACGCGATTCGCGAGACCGGCAGCCTGTCGCGCGCGGCGGCGCGCCTCGGCAAGGCGCCGTCCACGATCTCGCATGCCGCCCGGCAACTGGAGACGCGCTTCGACGCGCTGCTGTTCGACCGGCGCCGCTACCGGCTGCAACTCACGCCCGCCGGCCAGCTTCTCGCCGACGAAGCCGCGCGTCTCATGCTCGACATGTCGCGCATGACGCAGCGCGTGAAGCAGATCGCGAGCGGCTGGGAAGACCGCCTTTGGGTGGTCACGGACGAGATTCTCGAATTCGAACTGCTGATGCCGGTGGTACGCGCCTTCGACGCACTCGACTCCGGCGTCAAGCTGCGCTTCACGCACGAAGTATTGAGCGGCACCTGGGAGGCGCTACGCGACGGCCGTGCCGATCTGATCGTGGGCGCGACCAACGAGCCGCCGGCGATTCCCGGTCTGCGCTGGTTCGAACTCGGCGTGATGGAGTGGGTGTTCGCGGTGTCGCCGCGCCATCCGCTGGCGGCCGTCGAGGGGACGCTCGGCCGCGAACGGATCCTCGAACATCGCGCGGTGGTGGTGGCGGATTCATCGCGTACGACGGCGGGGCGTGCTTATGGTTTGATCGGCGGACAGGCGTCACTCGCCGTGCCGTCCATGCGCGCGAAAATCCTGGCGCAGCGCGACGGCCTGGGCGTGGGCTGGTTGCCGCGCCAGCGCGTCGCGACGCTATTGAAGCAGGGCGAGTTGATCGAGAAAGCGACCTCCGATCCGCGCGAGCCGAACGTGCTGTACGTCGCGTGGCGCGGCGATCATGAAGGGCGCGCATTGCAGTGGTGGCTCGAACAGTTGCGGCAACCGCGGCTCGCGAAACGCCTCGTGCGCGGCGTGGATTTGACGATCGGCGCGTGATGCTCACGCCGTTGGTCCGCGATCGAGCGGCGCTTTTTATAGAGGCCGCGCCGCTTCTCGTGGGATCATACGCGCCGTGCTGGGCGATTCTGCTTTCTGCACGGTACGAAACAAGAGGAGCAAGGCGATGATCGATGGACTGGTGGGCGGGCGGCTATACGGCGAGGCGCAGATTCGCACGGGGCAGAACGGCAGGCGTTTCGTGACCTGCAAGGTGCGCGCGGCCACCAACGACGGCGACACGATTTTCGTCAACGTGATCGCTTTCGACGACGACGTGCAAACCGCGCTGCTCGCGTTGAGCGACGCGGACAGTGTCGCACTGAGCGGCACCTTGACGCCCAAGGTCTGGACCGACAAGAACGGGCTCGTCAAACCGGCCGTGGATATGGTCGCCCACAAGATGCTGACGGCTTACGAAGGCCGCCGCGAAGCGGATGAATGAGCCGTGTGCGGCGGCTCGCCACCGGCATCCCTGAGATACTCGACGAAACGGTCCGCGACGGGTTCCGCGTCGCCGCTCCGGCGCAGCAGCAGCACTTGCGACATCAGCGTCTCGCCCGTCAGCGGCAAAAACGCGACCTTCGGGTCCTGGACCTGACGCAACGTGTACGGCACTAGCGCAACGCCCATGCCGAAGCCGACCATCGTCACGACGGTCTGCCACAAGCGCGCCTCATGGCGGATCAAGGGACTGAATCCCGCTCCCACGCACTGCGCGATGATCAGATCGTGATAGTGCGGCGACACGGTACGCGGAAATAGAATGAACGGCTCCTGCGCCAATGCCCGCAGATCGACCTTGCGTTTGCGCGCCAGCGGATGAGCGGTGGGCAGGCAGCACAGGAACGGCTCGGAAAAAATCGGCGTGGAAATGACGTCGGTCGGAAAATTGCCCCAATGCGCGCAGCCCATATCGATCTGCATGCGCTGGATCGCGTGCACCTGCTCGCTGGTGTTCATCTCCTTCAGGACGATTTCGACGCCGGGGTAATCAGCCTCGAAGCGATTCACCGCCTGCGGCATGCCACGGTACAGCATCGAATTCACGAAGCCGATACGCAAGCGGCCGGCGAGGCCATGCGCCGAGCGCACCGTCATGCGTTCCGCCTCGTTCGCCTGCAATAACAGGCGGCGCGCTTCGCCGAGCAGCACCTGGCCGGCGTTGGTCAGCGACACCGTCTTGTTGGTGCGCGCGAGCAACTGCACGCCGAGCTGCTCCTCGAACTTGCGAATGTCGAAACTGAGGGCAGGCTGCGAAATGAACAGCCGCTTGGCCGCGCGGCCGAAATGCAGCTCCTCGGCGACCGCCACGAAATAGCGCAACTGCTTCAGGTCCACGGCTGTCTCCTTGGTCTTGATCGATAAGCTGCGTCTATCGTACCGGATATAAGTTGTATTAGACGATTATCGACACCGCTCCTATGCTCCTCCCACAAGCACTGACGTGCATAGCAGAGTAAGGAGACACGTATGAGCGAAATCACCGCGCAGCCGGCACACGGCTCGTCCAACATTCCCGATAGCCGGGGCATCAACTTCTTCACCAGCGATCCCGACTTCGAGCGTCTGTTGAAGCTGCATCTCGGCGAGACGCTGTTTCACGAACTCGAAAGCCAGCTCGTCTCGCTGGGCCAGCGCGCGTCCGACGAACTCGACGTGTGGGCGCTGTCCGCCGACAAGAATCCACCGCAATTGCACCATCGCACGCGACGCGGCGAAGCGCTGCAAAGTATCGACAAGCATCCGGATTACGTCGCGCTGGAACGCGTGGCTTACGCGGAGTTGGGACTGGCCGCGATGAGCCACGAAACCCGCGATGGCAAAAAATCGCCGCCGCCGCTCGTGAAATACGCGCTGACCTTCCTGTTCGTGCAGGCGGAATTCGGCCTGTGTTGCCCCGTGAGCATGACCGATTCGCTCACGCGCACGCTGCGCAAATTCGGCGCGCCGGAACTGGTCGCGCGTTTTCTGCCGATGCTCGCCTCGCGCGATTTCGACACGCTATTCCAGGGCGCGATGTTCATGACCGAACAGGCAGCGGGTTCGGACGTCGCGCGCATTGCCACGCGTGCGTCGCTCGAAACCGATGCGAACGGTGACGAAACGTGGCGTCTGTATGGCGACAAATGGTTTTGCTCGAACGCCGACGCCGATCTCGCGATGGTGCTCGCGCGGCCGGACACGGCGCCGCCCGGCATCAACGGACTCGGACTGTTCCTGTTACCGAAGACGCTGCCGGACGGCTCGCGCAACAGCTACCGGATCGTGCGTCTGAAGGACAAGCTCGGCAGCCGTTCGATGGCGAGCGGCGAGATCGTGCTGGAAGGCGCGGTCGCGTATCTGATCGGCGAAGTGGGCCGCGGTTTTCATCAAATGGCGGACATGATCAATATGTCGCGTCTGTCGAACGGCGTGCGTGCCGCGGGTTTGATGCGCCGTGCGCTGACCGAGGCGTTGCACATCGCGCGCAATCGCGAAGCGTTCGGCCGCAAGCTGATCGACATGCCGTTGATGCAGCGTCAGTTGCTCAAGATGATGCTGCCCGCCGAACAGGCGCGCTCGATGTTCATGCGCATCGCGCTGCTGCTGGAGCAGGCCGACGCGGGCGACCGGCAGGCGGCGAAATGCGTGCGCATCCTCACGCCGCTCATCAAGTTCCGTGCATGCCGCGACGCGCGCCGCGTGACCGGCGACGCGATGGAAGTGCGCGGCGGCACCGGCTATATCGAAGAGTGGAGCGACGCGCGGCTCGTACGCGACGCGCATCTCGGCTCGATCTGGGAGGGCACCAGCAACATCGTCGCGCTCGACATCGCGCGAGCGGCGAAACGCGACGGCGCGCTCGAACCGTTGCGCACGTATCTGCAGGATCTGCTCGGCGCGGTGGGATTGCCGGCGGCCAGTCTCGCGTTGCTGCGCGCGACACTCGCGCGTGCGTGCGACGCGTTGGCGAGCGTGGCGGATTCCGGCCGCGACGAATGGGTCCGGCAAGCGGGCACCGCGCTGTATCACGCAAGCACCGCAGTGTTGATGGCCTGCGAGGGCGTGCGTCTCTCGCCGGATTACCGGCGTCTTGCGCTTGCGCATCTGGTGGTGCGGCACAAGCTGTTGCCGTTCGATCCGCTGGCCTTGCATTCGGCATCGGACGAGAGCGATGTAATCGACGCTTTGGTTAACGGCCGCAGCGTCACGCTCGAACAGGCGCTGCAACTGTTGCCGCAAAGGAGCGCGTAATGGCCGCACCGCTTCCGAACGATGGCAAGCAAGGCGCGTTGCAAGGCATCAAGGTGATCGACTTGAGCCGCGTGCTCGGCGGCCCGTACTGCACGCAGGCGCTCGCCGATCACGGCGCGCGGGTGATCAAGCTCGAGCCGCCCGACGGCGACGAAACACGTGGCTGGGGGCCGCCGTTTTACGGCGACACCGCGTGGTACTTTGCGGGCGTGAACCGCAACAAGCAGGGCATCGCGGTCGATCTCGCGCGCGATGAAGGCCGCGCGATCCTGTGGAAGCTGCTCGAAGATGCCGACGTCCTGGTCGAAAACTTCAAACCCGGCACGCTCGGGCGCTGGGGCATGGATTACGAGCGCGATCTGCGCGAGCGTTTCCCGAAGCTGATCCATTGCGCCGTATCGGGTTTCGGTCCCGATGGTCCACTCGGCGGCTTGCCCGGCTACGACGCCGCGATTCAGGCGATGACCGGCCTGATGAGCGTGAACGGGGAGCGTGACGGTCCCGCCACGCGCGTCGGCTTGCCGGTCGTCGACATGGTCACCGGCCTGAACGCGCTCGCCGGCATTCTGCTCGCACTTGCCGAACGCGCGAAGAGCGGCCGTGGCCAGTCGATCGATATCGCGTTGTACGACTGCGGCGTCTCGCTGCTGCATCCGCATCTGCCGAACTATTTCGGCTCGGGCCGCACGCCGCAGCGCAGCGGCAACGCGCATCCCAACATCACGCCGTACGACAGCTATCGCACAGCGAGCGCGCCGATCTTTCTCGCGGTGGGCAACGACCGGCAGTTCGCGAAACTGTGCGCGCATCTCGGCGCGCCCGAACTCGCCGACGATCCGCGTTACGTCGACAACCGCAGCCGCTGCGCACATCGCGAGCCGCTGAAGGCGGCGCTCGAAAGTCTGCTCGCCACGCACGAGTGCGAGCCGCTCGCGCATGCGCTGATCAACGCGGGCGTGCCGTGCGGCCCGGTGCAAACCGTCGACGTCGTGGCGCGGCATCCGCATACCTTGCATCGCGGCATGGTGGTCGAGATGGGTGAGTATCGCGGCACCGCGTCGCCGATCAAGCTGTCGCGCACGCCGGCCACGTATCGCAGCGCGCCACCGTCGCTCGGCGCCGACACGCGCGACGTGCTCGACGCATTGGGTATCGATGCCGCCACCCAGCAGCGTCTGCTCGAAGCGGGCGTGCTCAAAGCTTAAACACCGCAGTTCCCGGCGACGGCACGCAGAAGCCGCGCCATCCAGAAGAAAGACCTTGGAGACAGAGACATGAATCACGAGTCCGACGACCACGCCGCAAGCCGGCAACCGACGCGCGCCGCAGCCGCGGCTTTTGTCGGCACCACGATCGAGTGGTACGACTTTTATATCTATGCCACGGCGTCCGCGCTGATATTCGGCAAGCTGTTCTTTCCTGGCAGCGATCCGTTTTTCGCCACTCTCGCTTCGTTCGGCACCTTTGCGGTCGGCTTCTTCGCGCGGCCGTTCGGTGGGCTGGTGTTCGGCCACCTGGGCGACCGCATCGGCCGCAAGAAAGCACTCGTGGCGACGCTGGCGATCATGGGCATCGGCACCGTCGGCATCGGCTTCCTGCCGACCTATGCAAGCGCCGGCGTGTGGGCGCCCGTGCTGCTCGTCTTGCTGCGGGTCGCGCAGGGCATTGCGATCGGCGGCGAGTGGGGCGGCGCGGTGCTGATGGCAAGCGAACACGCACCGCAGGGACGGCGCACCTTCTTCGCGTCGTTCGCGCAGCTCGGCAGTCCGGCGGGCTTGATCCTGTCGCTGCTCGCGTTCCGCGCGGTGGCCTCGATGAATAAGGACGCGTTCCTTGGCTGGGGATGGCGCCTGCCGTTTCTCGCGAGTGCCGTGCTGCTGGTGGTCGGCTTGCTGATCCGCGCGGGTGTCGACGAATCGCCGGAATTCAAGGCGCTCAAGGCGCAACGACGCGTGGCCGCGCTGCCGGTCGCCGAGGTCGTGCGCGATGCGTGGCGCACGCTGTTGCTATGCCTCGGCGCGAACGTGATCGGCGTGGCCGGCGCATGGTTCGTCAACACCTTCATGCTCAACTACACGACGCAAACGCTCGGCCTCGACCGTTCGTTGATTCTCGATTGCCTGTTCGTGGTCGCGTTCATCCAGTTGTTCACGCAGCTGGGTTCCGGATGGTTCGCGCAACGCATCGGCACGGGGCGCTTCCTGAAGGGCGCGGCCGCGTTGGCGATGCTGTCGCCTTATCCGATGTTCGCGCTCGTTTCGACCGGGCGGCCGGTGGCGATCGTGATCGGCATTGCGCTCGCTGTGATGTGCATGTCGAGTTCCTACGCCGTGATGGCCGGCTTCATGTCGACCGCGTTCCCGGTGCGCGTCAGGTATTCGGCGATTTCGCTGTCGTATCAGGTGTGCGCCGCGCTTGCCGGTGGTCTGACGCCGCTGATCGGGACGTTGCTCGCGCATCGTTATCCGGGCGCCTGGTGGCCGTTGGCCGTGTTCTATAGTGTTCTGGCCGGCGTATCGCTGGTATGCATCGGCACGCTGGAGCGCCGCAAGCGCGGTGCGGCGCACGGCGTCGCCGAAGCGGCCTAGGCGTTTGCCGGTGCGCTCGACGCCGGGAAACACAGGGTAATTGTGGTTCGTGGTTGACCCCACGTCATAGTCCGCCTACATAATGTCATCCTCAACCGCGCAAAAGCCGCCTACCATCGAGGCGGGCGGCAAAAAAAACGACGGGGGGAAGCCATCATGAATCGCTATCGTTCGCTGGGTGTCGTGACCGGCGCGGCGCAGCTCGCCAGCGCCGACGTCCTGTGCCGGATGAGCGCCGCCTGGAACCGGCTGGGCGCGGGGTGGCCATTCGATCTCGTTCTCGAGCAGCGGTCCTGGCAAGGGCCGGCCTCGCAGAGCGAGGCGAGCGCCCAGTTCAAGATTCACGTATTCGACACCATGCGCGCGTTCGAAAAGCGCGGCGTCGAGGCGATCGTGTTGCCGTGCTTCCTCAGCCATACCTTCATCGACGAACTTTCGGCGAACGTGGCCGTGCCGGTCGCCAACATCATGACGGCGCTCTCGGCGCACGTGCGGCAAGCGTTTCCGTCGGTGCGCCGGATCGGCGTGCTGACTTCGGAGGTCATCCGTCATCACGGCCTCTTCGAACGTTATTTCGATGCCGCGCGGTTCGACGTGCTGCATCCGCGCAACGAAGCGGGCGTCGATTGCGTGACGAGCGCGGTCTATAGCGATGAAGGCATCCTAAACGGCCGCTTCCATGGCCGCCCGGTCGAGTTGCTGCGCGCCGCGTGCGCGGACCTCATTGCGCAGGGCGCGGAGATCATCCTGCCGGGGCTCGTCGAAATCGCGCTGGTCGCGCGCGCGCTCGGCCGGCTCGAGGTGCCGCTCGTCGACGCCAATCTCGTTTACGCGCGCTACGTCGCGGCGGCCCAATATGCGCAGCCGGAGCGGCGCTTCAAGGTGGGCGTGCTGGGCGGCGTCGGGCCGGCGGCGACGGTCGACTTCATGGCCAAGCTGGTGCGCAATACGCCCGCCGCATGTGATCAGGATCACATCAAGATCATGGTCGAGCAGAATCCGCAGATTCCGGACCGCACCGCCGCGCTGCTCGGCAACGGCGACGATCCGACGCTCGCGCTGTATGCCGGCTGCAAGACGCTCGAGGACGGCGGCGCGGACCTCATCGCGATTCCGTGCAATACGGCGCATGCGTTCGTCGAGCGGATCCAGCCGTCGCTCGGCATTCCGATCGTCAATATGCTGACCTGTACCGCCGATTATCTGCGCGAGACCTTTCCGGACGTGCGTGAAGTCGGCGTGCTCGCCACTTCGGGCACGCTCGCGAGCCGCGTCTATGAGCAGGCGCTCGAAGCGCGCGGTTTCGTGCAGATTGCGCCGGGCGAACCGGCGCAGGCGCGGCTGATGAACGCCATCTACGGACCGAAGGGTGCGAAGGCGGGCTTCACGTCGGGCGAGTGCTGCGATGATCTCGCCGCGGCGCTCGACGATCTGGTCGCGCAAGGCGCCCAGGTGATCGTGCTGGGTTGCACCGAGTTACCGCTGCTGTTGCGTGACGCGACGCTGGCGTGCGCGGGCGGACGGGTGATGCGGCTCGTCGATCCGACCGAGGTGCTGGCTAAGTGCTGCGTAGCGTATGCGCTGGGTAACAGCGGGGCGCTGGATGCAGCGCCGGGGGCTGCGGTGCCGACAGGGAGCCGATCAGTGCGGAAAGCGTCTACGGTTAAGAAATGTGCGCCCGTTACCACACCATTGCGCCTTGCAAGTCTGGCGCGATAGCGCCGCTTCACGTCTCCGACGCCGCTTCGAGCGGCTTTAAACCTTTCTCTGCCCAACGGCACAACGCTTGCTGCCGCGCCAAGCGGCGCGCATTTTTGCCGCCGGTCACCGCCTGACGGGCCTGCAAAGCCCACCCGGGCCGCGTCGTGGAAAACTGTATAAATATACAGTATAGTATCCCGTTGCAAGCCGGGCTTCGGCGCGAGTTTCCGCCAGCCCGGCGCACCGAACTTGCGCGGTCGCGAGGCGTCCGTGAGAGGTGACCCACTCATTCAGACGGTCGGAAAAATTGGCATCTAACGGCACTATCAAGATTCGCGGCGCACGCCAGCACAACCTCAAGAACGTCGACCTCGACGTACGAACCGGCGAAATGACGGTCGTCACCGGCCCGTCCGGCTCCGGCAAGTCGAGCCTCGTGTTCGACACGCTTTACGCGGAAGGGCAGCGGCGCTACGTCGAAACATTCAGCGCTTACGCCCGGCAGTTTCTCGACCGCATGGACCGGCCGCAAGTCGACCGCGTCGACGGCGTGCCGCCGGCCATTGCGATCGACCAGACCAATCCGGTGCGCAGTTCGCGTTCCACCGTCGGCACCATGACGGAGCTCAACGATCACCTGAAGCTCCTCTACGCGCGCGCGGCCGAACTGTTCGACCGCAAGACGGCCCATCAGGTGCGCCACGACACGCCGGAAACGATCTACGCCGAGTTGCTCGAACGCACGGCGGAAAACGAGCCGCGGCTCGTCGTCACGTTCCCGGTCGAGTTGCCGGAATCCGCGTCGGAGCAGGAAGTGGAGCAGTGGCTGTCGGCCAGTGGCTACACGCGCGTGCAGGCGCAGCGCGAAGTCGATTCGCCCACCGGCAAGCGCAAGCTGCTCGACGTGGTGGCCGACCGCTTCCGGCTGCGCTCGGTGGACAAGCAGCGGGTGGTCGAGGCGATCGAGGCCTCGCTCAAGCGCGGCGGCGGGCGCGTCAATATCTATGTGCTGCCGGCGTCATCGGAAGGGGCGGACAGTCAGGAAGCCGAACCGCAAATCTGGCGTTTCTCCACCGGCTTGCACAGCCCGGAAAGCGATCTGCGCTACGCCGATCCGCAGCCCGCGCTGTTCTCGTTCAACTCGGCCTACGGCGCGTGCGAAGTGTGCCGCGGTTTCGGCCGCGTGATCGGCGTCGACCTCGGGCTAGTGATTCCAGACGCGCGCAAGACGCTGCGCGACGGCGCGATCAAGCCCATGCAAACGCCCGCGTGGAAGGAATGCCAGGACGATCTGATGCGCTACGCGGCGAAAGCCGATATCCGCCGCGGCACGCCGTGGGGCGAACTGACGGACGCCGAGCGCGACTGGGTGATCAACGGCTCGCCGGATTGGAACGGCAAGTGGCAAAGCCACTGGTACGGCGTCAAACGCTTCTTCGAGTATCTCGAATCGAAAGCGTACAAGATGCATATTCGTGTGCTGCTGTCCAAGTACCGCAGCTATACGCCGTGCGAAACCTGCGGCGGCGCGCGTCTGAAAACGGAATCGCTGTTGTGGCGCCTCGGCAGCAAGGCCAATGCGGACGACGTGCTGCCGGCCGAGAAGCGCTTCCTGCCGCGCGGCGTCGACTGGACGCGCGGGCAGCTCGAAGCGTTGCCGGGTCTGACCGTGCATGACCTGATGCTGATGCCGATCGAGCGCATCCGGCGCTTCTTCGACGAAATCAGTTTGCCGAGCGCCTTGCTCGACGACGCGCTCAAGCTGCTGCTAGCCGAAGTGCGCACGCGCCTCAAGTACCTGTGCGACGTGGGCCTCGGTTATCTGACGCTCGACCGGCAAAGCCGCACGCTGTCGGGCGGCGAAGTACAGCGGATCAACCTGACCACGGCACTCGGCACGTCGCTCACCAAGACGCTGTTCGTGCTCGACGAGCCGAGCATCGGCTTGCATCCGCGCGATCTGAACCGCATCGTCGAAGCCATGCACCGTTTGCGCGATGCGGGCAATACGCTGGTGGTGGTCGAACACGATCCCTCCGTGATGCTCGCGGCGGATCGTCTGATCGACATGGGTCCGGGACCGGGCGAGCGCGGCGGCTCGATCATTTACGACGGCGTGCCCGAGGCGATCCGTTCGTCAGGCACGCTCACCGGCGAGTACCTGGGTGGCCGCCGGCATGTGGCCGACGCGGCGCATTGGTCGCAGCGTCCGGTGGATGCCGCCACGCCGCGCATCGTGCTCGAAGGCGCGACTGAGCACAATCTGCGCGATGTCACGGTGGAGATTCCATTGCAGCGGCTCGTCTGCGTGACGGGGGTGTCGGGGTCCGGCAAATCCACGTTGCTGCAAGACGTGTTGTATCCGGCCATGGCACGGCACTTCGGTCTCGCCACTGAGTCGCCGGGCGCATTCACTAGTTTGAGCGGCGCCGATCAGGTCACCGACGTCGTGTTCGTCGACCAGTCGCCAATCGGCAAGACGGCGCGTTCGAATCCGGCGAGTTACGTCGGCGCGTTCGACGAGATCCGCAAGCTGTTTGCCAAGGCGCCGCTCGCGCAGCAACGCGGCTACGGTCCGGGCATGTTCAGCTTCAACTCGGGCGAAGGCCGTTGCCCAACCTGCGGCGGCTCGGGTTTCGAGCATATCGAAATGCAATTCCTGAGCGACGTGTACCTGCGCTGCCCCGATTGCGACGGGCGCCGTTATCGCGCGGAACTGCTCGAAGTGAAGATCGAGCGCGGCGAACCGGCGCGCGCGCTGAGCATTGCCGACGTGCTGGAATTGACGGTGAGCGAAGCCACCGCATATTTCGCCAAAGATGCCGAAGTGCTGCGCGTGCTGCAGCCAATCGTCGACGTGGGCCTCGAATACGTGAAGCTCGGCCAGCCGGTGCCCACGCTGTCGGGCGGCGAAGCGCAGCGGCTCAAGCTCGCCGGTTTCCTCGCGGAATCGGCCCAGGCGCGGACTGCGCGCAGCGCGAAGCAGCCGGTTGCCAAACGTCTGTTCATGTTCGACGAACCCACCACGGGCCTGCATTTCGATGACATCGCCAAGCTGATGCAGGCGTTCGGCAAGCTGCTCGCGAGCGGTCATTCGCTGATCGTGATCGAGCACAATCTCGACGTGATCCGCGCGGCCGACTGGCTGATCGACCTGGGTCCCGAAGGTGGCGATGGCGGCGGCCGGGTCTTGTGCGCCGGCACGCCGGAAGACGTCAAAGCTTGCCCGGAATCGCATACCGGCGTGGCGCTGCTGCAATATGACCGTGCCATGGGCGCAGCGGCCGAACCGGCGTCGCAAGGCATTCCGCTGCAAAAGGCGCTGAGCGCCGCGCGCGCGCGCCGGGCGATCGAAGGCGAGGACGTGGTGCGCATCGTCAATGCGCGCGAGCACAACCTGAAAGCGCTGGACGTGGACATTCCGCACGGCAAATTCAACGTGATTACCGGCGTGTCCGGTTCGGGCAAGTCCACGCTCGCCTTCGACATTCTGTTTCACGAAGGGCAGCGCCGTTACCTCGAATCGCTGAATGCCTACGCACGTTCCATCGTGCAGCCGGCGGGGCGGCCCGAGGTCGACGCGGTGTACGGCATTCCGCCGACCGTCGCGATCGAGCAGCGGCTCTCGCGCGGCGGCCGCAAGAGTACCGTGGCGACCACGTCGGAGGTCTGGCACTTCCTGCGTCTGCTGTATGTGAAGCTCGGTTTGCAGCATTGCATTCACGACGGTACGCCGGTCACGTCGCAAAGCGTCGAATCGATCGCGGCGCAGTTGCTGCGCGATCACAAGGGGCAGCACGTTGGCTTTCTCGCGCCGCTGGTCGTGAACCGCAAGGGCGTTTATACGGATCTGGCGAAATGGGCGAAAGCGCGCGGCAATACTCATCTGCGTGTGGACGGCGAGTTCGTGCCGGTGGACCCGTGGCCGAAGCTCGACCGCTTCCGCGAGCATACGATCGAGCTGCCGGTGGCCGACATTGTCGTGTCGCCGGACAACGAAGCCGAACTGCGTCAGGCGCTCGACCAGACGCTGGAAGTCGGCAAGGGCGTGATGCATCTGCTGGCGCCGCTCGACGGTTTGCACGACGCGATCAGCGGCGGCCATCCCACCGCGAAACTCGGCGCGGTGAAGGTGCTGTCCACCAAGCGCGCGTGTCCGGTGTGCGGCACGAGCTATCCCGAACTCGATCCGCGCATGTTCTCGTACAACAGCAAGCATGGCTGGTGTACCACGTGTGTCGGCACGGGCCTCGCGCTCACGCGTGAACAACGCGCGGTGTACGACGACACGATCGTCGTCGACGACAATCGCGGTCGCGAACAGAGCCTGCCGTCGGAAGAGCAGGAACCCGAAGGTCTCGTGGACGAACCATGTCCGGATTGTGCGGGTACGCGTCTGAACCCCACCGCGCGCGCGGTCACGTTCGACGCGCAGGCGATTGTCGATGTCGCGCAGTGGACCGTGTCCGACACGCGCGCATGGATCGACTCGCTGGAGATGACCGGTCGCGACGCGGAGATCGCGCGTGACGTGGTGAGCGAAATCGGCAGCCGCCTGCAGTTCCTCGAGGAAGTGGGGCTCGGCTATCTGAGTCTCGATCGCGCGGCGCCGAGTCTTTCCGGTGGCGAAGCGCAGCGCATCCGGCTCGCCGCGCAACTCGGCAGTAACTTGCAAGGCGTGTGCTATGTGCTCGACGAACCGACCATCGGTCTGCATCCGCGCGATAACCAGATTCTGTTGAACGCTTTGCGCAAGCTCGGTGAAAAGGGCAATACGCTGGTGGTCGTCGAGCATGACGAGGACACGATTCGGCGTGCGGATCACATCATCGACATCGGGCCGGGCGCGGGCAAACGCGGCGGCACGCTGGTCGCGCAAGGCAGTGTGGCCGACCTGTCGGCGCAACCCGATTCGCTGACCGGACAGTTTCTAGCGCAACCCATCGTGCATCCGTTGCAGCCGCGCCGCGACGTGATCGCGCCGGGCAAACGCACGGCTGCAGTGCCGGAGAATTGGCTGACTGTGCACGGCGGCAAGTTGCACAATTTGCGCAACGTCACGGTAGGCATCCCGCTCTCGCGGCTGGTGGCGGTCACCGGCGTCAGCGGCTCCGGCAAGTCGACACTTGCGCGCGACGTGCTGATGACCAACCTGCTGGATGCCGTCGGACGTTCAGTGCTGTCGTCGCCGGCCACGCGGCGCGCGCGTGCGGCGGCCGAGGAGAAGCCCGCGGCGAACCGGCGTTCCAGCGTGCTGGCGCGCACAGCGCCGCGTGCGCCGCTCAACGTGACGCATGCATGGCAAGGGTGCGATTCGATCACCGGCTGGGAAACCATCGACCGTGTACTCGAAGTCGATCAAACACCGATCGGCAAGACGCCGCGTTCGTGTCCCGCCACTTACATCGGCGTGTGGGACGCGATCCGCAAGCTGTTCGCCGGTACGCTCGAAGCGCGCGCGCGTGGCTATACGGCCTCGCGTTTCTCGTTCAACACCGGCGAAGGCCGTTGCCCGGCCTGCGAGGGGCAGGGCGTGCGCACCATCGGCATGAGCTTTCTGCCCGACGTGAAGGTGCCTTGCGATGTGTGTCACGGGCAGCGCTTCAATCCCGAGACGCTGGCGGTCACGTGGCGCGGCAAGAATATCGGCGACGTGCTGACCATGGAAATCGACGAGGCCGTCGAGTTCTTTGCGCCCATCTCCAACATCGCTCATCCATTGCAGTTGATGAAAGACGTCGGGCTCGGCTATCTCACGCTGGGTCAGCCGTCGCCCACGTTGTCGGGCGGCGAGGCGCAGCGTATCAAGCTCGTCACCGAATTGAGCAAAGTGCGTGACGACATCACACGGCGCGGCCAGAAACCGCCGCATACCTTGTATGTGCTGGACGAACCGACCGTGGGCCTGCATATGGCGGACGTCGCCAAGCTGATTCGCGTGCTGCATCGTCTCGCGGACGGCGGGCATAGTGTCGTCGTCATCGAGCACGATCTGGATGTGATCGCCGAGGCGGACTGGATCATCGACCTCGGCCCGGAAGGCGGAGTGGGCGGCGGGGCGATCGTCGCTGCTACGGATCCCGAAGGATTGTCGCGCGTTGCGGCGAGTCATACGGGCGCAGCATTGCGGCCGGTTCTCGCGCGATCGCGTAATAACAGCGCTGTCGTGGCAGGCGAGGGCACAAACGGTTGATGCAGCAGAGCGGCGCGATCAACGTTGCGCCGCTCCCGCTTGCTCCTTTGTTGAGTTGAACCCGCAAGAGTTTGCCGGCGCATGATTCATGTCATTCTGGCCGGGCGAATTCGGCCCTCACGAAATTGCCCTATCTGCCTACCAACATCGCGCCGACATCGCCCGCGCCCAACATGATTCGCGTTGTTGGCTTAATGTAATTTATTGGAATTGTTTTGTAATTCAATTCAACGCGTAATTGAGATGCGTATTTAGACTGTCGTAAATACCGCTAAAATATTTTTAAACGCTTCTACTCTTCTGCTATCGTCTCGCCTTCGGCGGCGGTCACACCCCCGGCGCCCGATCACCACAACAAACGTCCTATCCGCGATCCACGCGAGTCATGTTGAGATGGCGCGAAAACGCCTGCCCAGCGGGGGCTTTCGCGATCCGGATCAGACGTGCTGCCGGCCGTTTCGCGTGCATCGATGCACGACGAATGTGCAGCGAATTCCCAATTGTCGGGCAGAAAAAGCCGAATGCTTATCTGCTCGACATACGCTTATTCTTTTAATGCGGAGCGAATTTCGCTTGCGTTAGAGTTACCTCTCTAAACTAAGTATGTTGTCATCAAAAAAAGTTTGACCGTACATTTTTTGTCCTGCTATCGTTGCGACCGATGAAACGCGTGTGACGTTTGCGCAAAAAGTTCCAGGCGCTACGACTTATAGCGATCGGGTGGTCTCCAGCGTTCATGCAAGGCAGAAGTGAGCGGCTCAAATTTAATCTATTAGTAGTTCTACTTAGATCGGCTATTCGGCTCACATGACGCACGGCCGTGGTCTCCTGGAGACGCGTCCGTGTCGTCGGATCGGAGCCGGGTAGTGTCACGTCCGTTTTGGACTCCGAATCAAGGACCACCGGTCATCGGATGGTTGAAGTGAATGTTGTTCGCGGTAGATAAGCGCACTGCAGTTACAGAAATGGACGATTCACGCCGGAGGAGTAAAGGTGGGTACGAAAGTCGAAGGGCAATTTCCGGCAGTAGCGGCCCGTATGGAGAGGCCGGGGCGCCCGCGTGAGTTTGGGCGCAAGCAGCAAAACCCAGTACGCCGCTTTGGCGGTATCGCAGTTGTTCTGCTTTTGCACATCGTGCTGATTTATGCGCTGATCAATGGCCTCGCCACCAAGGTCGTGCAGGTCATTCAGCATCCTATCGAGACGAAAATCATCGAACCGGTGAAGCCGCCGCCTCCGCCGCCGTTGCCCACGGTTCAATTGCCGCCGCCTAAGTTCGCGCCGCCGCCGCCGCCGTTCGTGCCGCCGCCGGAGGTGCAGGTGCAAACGCCGCCGCAGCCGACCATTACGCATCAAGCCGCGCCGGTCGTGTCGGCGCCTGCAGTGGCGCCGCCCGCACCGCCGGCGCCGCCCGCGCCGAGCAAGCCTGTGAGCACCGAAGTTGGAGTCGTGTGTCCGAACTCGGATCAGATCCGTTCGTCGATCCGCTATCCGAAGGAAGCGCAGGAAAACAACGTGACGGGTGATGTTCTCATTGAATTCGTTGTCGACCCGCAGGGCCATATTACGAATGAACGCGTTGCCAAATCCTCGGACGACTCCTCACTGGATCGTGCCGCATTCAACGCAGTCAAGCAGTTCACGTGCGTTTCCCAAGGCCAGGCTGTCCGTGTTCAAGTTCCGTTCTCGTTTAACCTGAACTGAATTCACAGACTGTTCGGTACCGGTAGCGATTTATCAGTCTTAGTTTAGAAGTTGTACTAATGAACTTGGAGCAGGCATGAAGAAGCGTACTCTCGCCGCACTGGCGGCAAGCATGTTGATCGCCGTAACCACGGTGGATACCTTTGTTGCACCGCAAATGGCCCATGCGCAGGCTAGCGACGCCACCGCGTCGGCAACCGTCGCACCGGCCACCGCCGCGCCGCAAGCCGCGAGCGCGGCCGCCGACGAAGCGGTGCCGCCGCCGGCGCCAGCTACGTCCGAAACCGTCAGCAACCCGTACGGCCTTAGCGCCCTCTGGAAGAACGGCGACTTCGTTGCCCGTTTCGTGCTGATTCTGCTGGTGATCATGTCGATGGGCAGCTGGTACATCATGATCACCAAGTTCTTCGAACAGTTCCGCGCGAACCGCCGCGCAAAGAGCGCCGACGAGCAGTTGTGGACCGCGCCGTCGCTGGGCGAAGGCGCGAAGCTCCTCGACGAAGCCTCGCCGTTCCGCTTCATCGCTGAAACGGCTATCGAGGCCGGCGAGCATCACGACGAAGCGCTGCTCGAAGCCGTGGACCGCAACACGTGGATCGATACCTCGGTCGAGCGTGCGATCACCAACGTGTCGAATCGTCTGCAAGACGGTTTGGCTTTCCTCGGCACGGTCGGTTCCACGGCGCCGTTCGTCGGCCTGTTCGGTACGGTGTGGGGGATTTACCACGCGCTGACGGCCATCGGCATTGCCGGCCAGGCTTCGATCGACAAGGTCGCGGGTCCGGTGGGTGAGGCGCTGATCATGACCGCTATCGGTCTCGCGGTAGCCGTGCCCGCGGTGCTCGGCTACAACTTCCTGGTTCGCCGCAACAAGTCGGTGATGGAGCGTGTGCGTGCATTCGGCGCGCAACTGCATACCGTTCTGCTGGCCGGCAGCCGCCGCCCGGCGCGAGCCGCGGTTCGCGAAGCATCGCTGGTTCAATAAGCGGAGTCCGTCATGGCAATGAGCGTTGGGCAGGACGACAACGACGAGGTCATCTCCAGTATCAACACCACGCCGCTGGTCGACGTGATGCTGGTTCTGCTGATCATCTTTCTGATCACGATTCCGGTCGTGACGCATACGGTGCCGGTGCAATTGCCGAAGGAGACGATCCAGCCGCTGCAGACCACGCCCAAAAGTATCGTCATCGCGGTCAACCGCGACGGCGACTTCTTCTGGAACGAGAAGCAGGTCGACGCGCCGACGTTGCTGGCACGCCTGAAAACCGTGTCGGTCATGACGCCGCAACCGGAAGTGCATGTTCGCGGCGACCAGAGCGCGCGTTATGAATTCATCGGCCGGGTCATTACCGAGTGCGAGCGTGCCGGTATCGCGAAGGTTTCGTTTATCACTGAGCCGCCCGCGCGCGGCGGCTAACTTTGCATGGGATCGGACCAAGCGTAAAGCGCCAGGTCCGATCGACAGGAGGCGATGATGGGAATGAACGTATCGTCGGGCGGCGGCAGCGAACCGGATGTGATGGTCGACATCAACACCACGCCGCTGATCGACGTGATGCTGGTGCTGCTGATCATGCTGATCATCACGATCCCGATTCAGACGCACGCCATCAAGATGAACCTGCCGGTCGGCAATCCGCCACCGCCGATCACGCAGCCGGAAGTGGTGCAGATCGATATCGACTTCGACGGCACCACGACCTGGAATGGCCAGCCGGTGCCGAACCGCGCGGCGCTCGAATCCAGGCTCGCGCAAGTGGCCGCCGAACCGGTTCAGGCGGAAATCCATCTGCGTCCGAACAAACTGGTGCCGTACAAGGATGTCGCGGAGGTGATGGCGTCGGCGCAACGATTGGGCGCGACGAAGATCGGCCTGATCGGCAATGAGCAGTACATGCAATAGGGAAGGGCAATGCAAACGATTCATCAACGGTTCAAGCGCGCCGTCATCGCGGCCGCTCTCGCGCTGCCGCTCGCCTCTCATGCCGCCGACACTTTGCGGCCGGATGTGGCGAAACCGCTGAATGCCGCACAGGATCTGTATCGCGCGCACAAGTACAAGGACGCGCTGACGAAGATCGATCAGGCGGCGGCAGTGCCCGGCAAGACGCCGTACGAAAGCACCATGGTCGAGCAGATGCGTGGCGCGGCAGCGGCGGCGGCGGGTGACACCGGCGTGGCTGCTCAGGCCTACGAAACGTTGCTGAGTTCCGGGAAGTTGAGCGGCGCGGACGAGCAACGTACGTCAGCGGCATTGGCCGGCATCTACTTCCAGCAAAAGAACTATGCGCAGGCGGCGAAGGTTGCACAACGCTATCTGAAGTCGGGTGGCGGTGATCCCGACATGCGCACGCTGCTGGTTCAGTCTTATTACCTGTCGAACGATTGCGCGAGCGTGGTGAGCTTGCTCAAGCCCGGCGTCGATGCGCAGGTGCACGCTGGCCACGCGCCTGACGAGTCGCAACTGCAATTGCTCGGCACCTGTGCGCAGCGCGTGAAGGACGATGCCACGTACCGCAGCACGCTCGAAAAGCTGGTTGCTTATCATCCGAAGCAGTCTTACTGGGACGATCTGTTCTCGGCGATTCGCAACAAGCCGGGCTATTCGTCGAAGCTCGATATCGACACGTATCGCTTGCGTCGCGCGACCGGCTCGCTGTCGACCGCCGACGACTACATGGAAATGACCCAACTGGCGATCGTGGCGGGCACCACTGCGGAAGGCAAGCAGGTCATCGATCAGGGCTTTACGTCGGGCGTGCTGGGGCGTGACGCGCAGGCGGATCGCGAGAAACGTCTGCAGGCACTCGCGGCCAAACGTGCGCAAGCGCCCGCCGATCCGGCAAACCCCGTTGCCCCCGTCGACATGGGTTTCAATCAGGTTTTCGCGGGGCAGGCGAAGCAGGGTCTGGCGGCGATGGATGCCGCGATCGCCAAGGGTGGACTCGATCACCCGGACCAGGCGCAGCTGCATCTCGGTGAGGCGTACTACATGGCGGGCGACAAGGCTCGCGCGGTGCAAACCTTCCGTGCAGTGAAAGGCACCGATGGCTCAGCCGATCTCGCGCGTTTGTGGGTGCTGGTGGCGTCGAAATAAGAGCACTCCGTTCCCGTTATGTTCCATTGGACGAGGCGCGCCCGAGCTCTCCTCATGGCGGGCGCGAGGGGGACGCGCTCGTCGTAGGAAATGTGGCTCGTCTCCGATGCCTGCTTGGCGTTGCAGCCGCGATCGTCACAAGGCATTTCGCAGTATCCGGAAGTCTTCTGGACAACCAATTGTTCCCGTTGTCCATGGCGTAATTTCAGTTGACCTATCAGCAACGTTTGGGGAGAACGTTGCGCCGGACGAAACTTAATTTGCATATATCAAACTATTTTTGACTACGGGATTCTGTCTTGCTATGGTCTTGCCACTCAATAACAAGGCACACGTTGCAGTCTCTATAGGAAGCAAAATCCGCGCGCTGCGCCAACGGCTCAGTCGAACGCTGGATGAAGTGGCAAAGACCGCGGGCATTTCCAAGCCCTTTCTGTCGCAAGTGGAACGGGGTCACGCAACACCTTCGATCACATCGCTGGTCGGTATTGCGCGAGCTCTGGGTGTCACGGTGCAGTATTTCGTCGACACGCCGACCGAAGACAAGTCGGTGCGTAGAGGAAGCGAGTTGAAGTACTTCGGATTTGATGGAACCGCCAATCTGTTTGGAAGGCTGACGAACCTGTCGGTCGGCGGCAAGCTGGAAGTGATCCTCGTCAGGATGCCGGTGGGACAGAACCCATCAGAAGTCACGACGCACGCCGGCGAAGAATTCTTGTATGTGATGAGCGGCCAGATCTCGCTCACGTTGGAAGGCACAACGTTCGTATTGCAGGCGGGCGACACCGCGCATTACGAGTCTACCGTGCCGCACTCCTGGTCCAACACTGCGCGTGAAGAAGCGGTGGTCGTGTGGGTAGGGACGCCAAGATTGTTTTAGTGCCGTAGGCCATGCTTTAGAAAAAGCAGTCACTCGATATTTGTAAGTATTACTTAAGTGTGTACCCGCGATTTGGGAAAATAAGCCGGCGCATAGCGGCATCCGTTCGCCTGGCAGTAGAAGTGGCATCAATTGGAAAGCGCTGCGCATTCCGATTGCAATAAATTAGTAGTCCGACACTGACTTATTTGACGTTGCTTTAACGGAACGCGGCGCAAGATCGCCGTATATCGAGTAGAGCGGTTCACGAGACCACTCTTCACATACTGCTGTGGCCTTACTGACGAGCGAGAAGGGGAAAAATGAAACAAAGGGCATTGGCGCTGGCCATTAGAAGAATAGTCTGGGCTGAACTGGCATTGTCGGCCGTAATCGCGGTACCGGCGTTTGCACAAAGCCAGCCGGCCGCCACCGGCACTGCGGCAGGCGCGACGACGGAAAGCACCCCGGCAACGGGCACTGCTGCCACACCGTCCGCGGATGGCAACACCGCGACGCCGACGGGGAAAGGGGTTCAGCAACTCAAGAAATTTGAAGTGACCGGCTCGCTGATCCGCACGTCGGACAAGGTCGGCAATACGGAAGTTCAGACCATCACGGCCAAGGACATCCAGCAAAGCGGTTATACGACCGTGGCCGACTTCCTGCGCGGCACGTCCGCGAACTCGGGGAGCAGCTGGGGCCAAACGACGATGAATAGCTCCGCGCAAGGCGGCGGCGGCATTGCATTGCGCGGTCTGAGCGAGAAGTACACGCTGGTGCTGGTGGACGGGCAACGGGTGGCGAATTACGGCAAGGCGGTGAACTTCACCGACACGTTCTTTGACGTGAATTCGATCCCGCTCAACATGATCGACCACATCGACATCGTGAAGACCGGTGCGGTCTCGGTGTATGGTTCGGATGCAATTGCGGGCGTCGTCAACATCATCACGAAGAAGGACTTCCAGGGCCTGCAGATCGATGGCCAGCTCGGCAAGGCGCAGCATCCGGGCGACGCACAGGGCAACTTCAGCGTGCTCGGCGGTATCGGCGATCTGAATGGCGACCGCTTCAACGTGACGGCCGCAGCGAGCTACTACCGCGACACCGGGTCGTCGCTCGGCGATCGCGACATGACCGCGGGTCAGGACTTCAGCCAGTTCCCGGGTGGCCTCGCGGGCCCGCTCGGTCCGAACCAGCAGTCGTTCTGGACCACGGCCGACGGCACCAACATGGCGCTCAACCCCTGTCCTCCGGGCAGCGTGTCGGCGAACGGCGCGTCCACGTGTAAATCGAATCCGGCCAGCACCACCTCGCTGGTGCCGGCGATCACGCGCCTGAACGCGAAAGTGCGCGGCACCTTCAAGGTCAACGACGACGTGCAGGCTTACGCCGACCTTTGGGTGAGCCGCAACGAAACCGTGCAGAACGAAGGTCCGGCGGTGCTGAGCAGCCAGACCAACGCGTTCAACCCGGCCACCGGTTCGGCGTTGCCGATCTCGCGCACGGTCTCGGGCACCAACCCGTACAACCCGTTCGGCGTGCCTACGCTGATCAACTACACGTTCCCGAACACGGTGTCGGCGGATACGGTGTCGACGTTCTGGCGTGCGATGACCGGTGTGAAGGGCTCGTTCACCACGGCCAAGTTCGGCGACTGGGATTGGTCCGCGGATTACGGCCATTCGCAGAGCACGGTCGACACGACCTACGGCAACGCGCTGAATGTTGCAGGCCTCGAGAACATTCTGCAAAACGGCGTGTTCAACTTCTCGAACCCGTCGGCCACGCCGAACGGTTTGAACGGCGTCTTCCAGAACGACTATGAGCAGGCGATCTCGAAGCTCGACAGCGTCACGGCGAAGACCTCGACGGGCAACCTGTTCAACCTGCCGGGTGGTCCGGTCGGTGTCGGTTTCGGTACGGAATTCCGTCACGAAAGCAACATCATCAACTCGCGCACGTATAGCGCGCTTGGGGTGACCGCGCCGGCCAACGTGCAGACAGTCGACGGCGAACGCAATGTGGCCGCCGTCTACTATCAGGTCGATATCCCGATCATCCGCAACCTGACGTTCACGCAGGCGGGCCGTTACGACCACTACAGCGACTTCGGTGGTGCGTTCTCGCCGAGCTTCGCATTGCGCTTCCAACCGGTGCAGGCTCTGACGGCTTTTGCATCGTATAGCCGCGGCTTCCGTGCCCCGACGCTGGTCGAAAACTCGCAGGCGACCTATCTGGCTCACCAGAACCTGGTCGACCCGAACGACCCGAGCGGCACGCCGACCAAGCACTTCACGACGGAACAGGTCAACGGCAATCCGGCGCTGCAGCCTGAGCACACCAAGAACTACAACATCGGCTTCCAGCTTTCGCCGGACTCGTCGACGGATATCGGTGCGGCGTTCTACAAGATTCACATTGACGGCGTGATCGGCACGGACGATCCGAACGCGGTGATGGATGCGAACAACCCGTCGACCGTGATCCGCAATCCGGACGGCACGGTGGCCTTTATCAAGGAGCAGTTCGTCAACCTCGGTTCGCTCGACACCGACGGCTTCGACATGAACTTCCGCAAGTCGGTGGGCACGAAGTACGGCACGTTCACGCTGGCAGGCGACTGGGCCTATGTGTGGCACTTCAAGCTGAATAGCCCGGGTGCGCCGACGCAGGACTTCGCCGGCAACAACCTCGCGCTGCTGCAGCCGTTCGGTGCGTCCAATCCGCGCTGGAAGGGTAATACCAGCTTCTCCTGGGATTACCGCAAACTGACCACTACGCTGACGTGGCAGTACACTGGCCCCTACACCAACGCGGTGGCGGCCGAGTTCGGCGACGGCGGCACGCTGTCGGTGGCGTCGTACAGCCAGTTCAATCTGATGGCCACGTATCGCGGCTTCAAGAACTGGACGATCTACGGCGGCATCAACAACATCTTCGATCGCAAGCCGCCGTTCGACGTCGAGTGGCAGGCTACCCCGGATATCACGGGCTACGACCAGTCGCTTTACACCAACATCGGCCGCTTCTTCCAGGTCGGTGCGACGTACCGCTTCTGAAGTCCTTGATGTTTGTGATGCACCGGCAGTCTGTCTAGCCGGCCGGCCGCTCCGGCTTCCGTTCATCGGTACCGGAGCGGCGCAATTCTGTTAGAGACGTGCTTTGGAGTTCCCCGTGCACACTGCCCGTTCAAGCTCACAGCGAGCGACGGCGGCCAGTCATCAGCAGCGCTGCGCCAGCGGGGAAAGCTACGGGAGCGACGGCGTCGGGCCGTCACTCACGCCGATTCGATTTACCGCGCGCCGGCCTGAAGCCGGCGCGCGTCCTTACGCATTCCGAAGATGAGACTTGTGAAGTTTCTCTGGCCGCGCACCTCCGGGCGAATCGCCCTGTGCGCCGGTGCGTGTCTGGCATTGAGCGCGGTCTGCGCGCAGGCGCGGCCCTCGATTGCGCAATACGACGAGCCCAAATATCCCGCCGGCTTCACGCACTTCGACTATGCGGATCCCACGGCGCCGGGCGACGGCAAGCTCAGCTTCCAGAACTTCGACGAACTGCAGAGCTACGATTCGCTGAATCCGTTTCTCGTACGCGGTGCGCCCGCGCCGGACATCCTGCATCTGATGTTCGATACGCTGATGCAGCGCAGTTGGGACGAACTGGCTTCCGAGTATCCGCTGATCGCCGACGATGTCGAAGTCGCGCCGGACCTCGCTTCGGCCACCTTCCACATCAATCCCGCCGCGCGCTTTTCGAACGGCGATCCGATCACCGCGGCCGACGTCAAATACTCGTTCGACACATTGACGAGCCCGAAGGCATCGCCGCTCTTCAATGCGCAGTTCTCAGTCATCAAAAGCGCGACCGTGGTCGATAAAAACACGATCCGCTTCGTTTTCAGGCACGCGGAGCGCGACGCGCCGCTGATCGCGGGCGATTTGCCGATCTTCTCGCCGAAGTGGGGCATGCGCGCGGACGGCACACGTCTGCCGTTCGACCAGATCGCGAACGAGCCGCCGGTCGCGAGCGGTCCGTATCTGATCGAGTCGCGCAAGAACGACAAGCAGATCACCTATCGCCGCAACCCCGATTACTGGGCCGCGAATTTACCGTCGCGGCGCGGCATGTTCCGCTTCGCGAGCATCACCTTCAAACTCTATCGCGACCATTACACGCAACTGGAAGCGTTTAAGGCCGGCGACGCCGACGCGATTGTCGAATACAGCGCAACGCAATGGGCGCGTAAATACGTCGGCAAGAACTTCGACAATGGACTGCTGAAAAGAGGGGAATTCGCCGACGGCCCCGCGCAGATGCAGGGCATGCTGATGAACCTGCGCAAGCCGATGTTTCAGGACCCGCGCGTGCGCCACGCACTGACGATGGCATTCGACTACGACTGGATGAATCGCCTGATGTTCTACGGTCAATACCGGCGCACCAGCAGCTATTTCGCCGCGAGTCCGTTCGGTGCGACCGGCATGCCCGGCCCGAAGGAACTGGCCTTGCTTGAACCATTGAGAGCCAGCGTGCCGCCGGAAGTGTTCGGTCCCATGCTGAAGCAACCCACGACGATCACGCCGGATTCCTTGCGCGGCAACTTGCGCGTGGCGCGCGATCTGCTGGCGCAAGCGGGCTGGCACTATCGCGACGGCGCATTGCGCGACGCCAACGGCACGCCGATGACGATCGAGATCATGGACGATCAGCCGGGCATGGACCGCCTGATCCTGCCGTATATGCAGGCGCTCGGCATGCTCGGCATTCAGGCGCATATGCGCGAGATCGACAGCGCGTTGTACCAGAAGCGGCTCGACAACTTCGAGTACGACATGACCACGTTCATCTACCCGCCGGTGACGATTCCCGGCGCGGAGTTGACGCGCCGCTTCGGCAGCGCGGCGGCCTCGGAAGTCGGCTCGGAAAACTATCCGGGCATCCGCTCCAAGGCGGTCGACTCGCTCATTCACTCAGCGCTTTCCGCCGACAATCTGGACGACCTGGAAGCGGCGACCCGCGCCCTGGATCGCGTGCTGATCTACTCGTTCTACCTCGTGCCGGAGTATTACGCGCCGGGCGCGCGGATCGGCTACAAGTCGACGCTCGGTCATCCGGACAAGGTGCCGATGTCGTATCAATACGAAGACTGGGTGATCGACTACTGGTACACGAAAACGCCGGCCGCCCAGACCGCATCTTCCACCGCGGCCACGGCCGCTACGGCCCACTGAGGCACAGCATGCTTGCCTACATTCTCAGACGATTGTTGTTGATGGTGCCGACCCTGCTCGGCGTGGTCACGTTGACGTTTGTCGTCACGCAGTTCGTGCCGGGTGGGCCGGTCGAACAGGTGATGACGCAACTCCGCCACGGCGCTGGCCGTGGCGGAGAGGCGGGGGCGGGCGGCGGCGGTTATCACGGCAGTCAGGGCGTCGATCCGCAGCAGATCGAGCAGATCAAGAAGCAGTTCGGTTTCGACAAGCCGCCGCTCGAACGCTATCTGCTGATGCTCAAACGCTACGCGACGTTCGACCTCGGCCAATCCTACTATCAGCACGACAGCGTGTGGGACGTCATCAAATCGAAGCTGCCGGTGTCGATCACGCTCGGCTTATGGACGGTGCTGCTCACGTATCTGATATCGGTGCCGTTGGGAATCGCGAAAGCGGTGCGCAACGGCTCGCGTTTCGATACTGTCACGAGCGTGCTGGTACTGGCCGGCTATGCGATTCCCGGTTTCGTGCTCGGTGTGTTGCTGCTGATGTTGTTCGGCGGCGGCACGTTCTGGCAGGTGTTTCCGATGCGCGGCCTTACCTCGGATAACTTCAACGACCTCAGCGCGTTCGGCAAGGTGCTCGACTATCTGTGGCACATCGTGCTGCCGGTCACGGCATCGGTGGTGGGCAACTTCGCGATCGTCACGATTCTGACCAAGAACACGTTCCTCGAGGAAATCGGCCGGCAGTATGTGCTGACCGCGCGCGCCAAGGGCGCGCCGGAGCGCGACGTACTGTGGAAACACGTGCTGCGCAATGCCGCGATTCCGCTGCTCACCGGTTTGCCGGCGGCGTTCGTCGGCGCGTTTCTGAACGGCAATCTGCTGATCGAAACGCTGTTCTCACTCGACGGCATGGGCCAACTGTCGTACGACTCGGTGATTCGCCGTGACTATCCGGTCGTGCTCGGTTCGCTGTTTCTGTTCACGCTGATTGCCCTCGTAACCAAACTCATTGCTGACGTCTGCTATGTCCTCGTCGACCCCCGCATCCAATTCAACCGCCTGGACCGCTGACGCGGCCGGCGCGGCGCACGCGGCGTCGCCTTCTCCGTGGCGGCGTACGTGGCTGCGCTTCAGGCAGCAGCGTCTGGGCTACTGGAGCCTCGTGATCTTCGTCTCGCTGTTCGTCATCAGCCTGCTTGGCGAGGTGTTGTCCAACGATCGTCCGTTGCTCGTGCGTTACGACGGGCACTACTACTTTCCCATCGTGAAGGACTATCCGGAGACGCTGTTCGGTGGCGACTTTCCGGCGCGCGCGAATTACCTCGATCCGTATATCCGTTCGCGGCTCGAATCGAACGGCAACTTCGCGGTCTATCCGCCGAATCATTTCCACTACGACACGATCGATTACTTCGCCGCGCATCCGTATCCGGCGCCACCTACCACGAGTAACTGGCTCGGCACGGATCAATTCGGGCGCGACGTGCTGGCGCGGCTGCTGTACGGTTTCCGCCTGTCGGTGCTGATGGCGCTGGCGCTCACGGTGTCCGGTGTCGTGGTCGGCGTGCTGACCGGCGCGGTGCAGGGCTTTTACGGCGGACGCACCGATCTGATCGGCCAGCGCCTGATCGAAATCTGGAGTTCGATGCCCGACCTGTACCTGCTGATCATCTTCGCGTCGATCTTCGAGCCCACCTTGTGGCTGCTCTTCATCCTGCTATCGATGTTCGGCTGGCTGGTGCTGTCGGACTACGTACGCGCCGAGTTTCTGCGCAACCGTTCGCTCGATTACGTCAAGGCGGCGCGCACGATGGGTCTGTCAAACTGGCAGATCATGTGGCGCCATGTATTGCCGAACAGCCTCACGCCGGTGATCACCTTCCTGCCGTTTCGCATGAGCGCCGCGATTCTCTCGCTGACCAGCCTCGACTTTCTCGGCCTCGGCGTGCCGCCGCCCACGCCGAGCCTCGGCGAACTGCTGCAGGAAGGCAAGAACAATCTCGACGCATGGTGGATCTCGATGTCGGCGTTTGCCGCGCTGGTGATTACGCTTCTGTTATTGACCTTCATGGGCGACGCATTGCGCAATGCACTCGACACGCGCTCGCGCGGTTCGGCTTTCGGCGGAGGTCCGCGATGACCAACACTCAGGCGCCGATCGGCCGGCCGTTGCTGGAAATCGACCGTTTCTCCGTGCGTTTCGGCGACAAGGTCGCCGTGCACGAACTCAGTCTTTCCATTGCACGCGGCGAGCGCGTTGCACTGGTCGGCGAATCGGGTTCGGGCAAGAGCGTGACCGCGTTATCCATTCTGCGGCTCGTCGAGCATGCCGAATTGAGCGGCCGCATGCTGCTCGATGGTGAAGACCTGCTGCAGAAAACCGAGCAACAGATGCGTGGCCTGCGCGGCGCGGACGTCGCGATGGTGTTCCAGGAACCGATGACGGCGCTCAATCCGCTCTTCACGATCGGCAAACAGATCGCCGAGAGTCTGCGTCTGCACGAAGGTTTGCGGCCGAATGCGGCGCGCGAGCGCGGCATCGAGTTGCTCAGGCGCACCGGCATTCCCGAACCGGAACGGCGCATCGACAGCTTTCCGCATCAGTTGTCCGGCGGCCAGCGGCAGCGCGCGATGATCGCCATGGCGCTCGCCTGCCGTCCGCGTTTGCTGCTCGCGGACGAACCGACCACCGCGCTCGACGTCACCGTTCGCCAGCAAATCGTCGACCTGTTGATTTCATTGCAGGAACAGGAAGCGGCCGAACGCGGCATGGCCGTGCTGCTGATCACGCACGACCTGAATCTGGTGAAGCGTTTTGCGCAGCGCGTCGCGGTGATGGAAAAGGGCGTGCTGGTCGAAACCAATACGACCGAGGCGCTGTTCACGAGCCCGCAGCATCCGTACACGCGGCGGCTGCTCGACAGCGATCCGCAACGCGCGGTGGAGCCGGTCGAGGAGGGCGCGCGTCGGCTGCTGGAAGTACAAGGCCTGGCCGTCGATTACCGCACGTCGGCGAAAGGCTGGCGGTCCATGTTCGGGCGCTCCACGTTTCGCGCGGTGCAGGACGTCGATCTGAGCGTGCGGCGCGGCGAAACACTCGGCATCGTCGGTGAATCGGGTTCGGGTAAATCGACGCTGGCCGCCACCGTGCTCGGCCTGCAGCAGCCGGCCGCCGGTCATATCCATATCGACGGCTTGCCGCTTTCCACGCTCAAGACGGCGAGCTCGCGCCGCGCGCTGTATTCGCGCATGCAAGTCGTGTTTCAGGACCCGTTCGGTTCGCTGTCGCCACGCATGACGGTGGAGCAGATCATCGGCGAGGGCCTGGCCGTGCATCGGCCGGAAGTGGATGCGAAGGCACGGCGCGCGCGCGTCGGCAGCCTGCTTGAAGAAGTCGGCATGCCCGCCGACGCGATGCTGCGTTATCCGCACGAATTCTCCGGCGGGCAGCGTCAACGCATTGCGATTGCGCGCGCGCTGGCAGTCCAGCCGGAATTGATCGTGCTCGACGAGCCGACCAGCGCGCTCGATGTCTCGATCCAGAAACAGGTGCTGAATCTGCTGACAAATCTGCAGAAAAAGTACAAGCTAAGCTATTTGTTCATTACGCACGATCTGGCGGTGATGCGAGCCATGGCGCATCGCGTGATCGTGATGAAGTCGGGACGCATCGTCGAAGCGGGCGACACACTCGATGTGTTGCATGCGCCGTCGCATCCTTATACCCAGTCGCTGCTGGCTTCGTCGCTCAACGTGCCGGAGCCGGGCGCCGCCGCGACTCATACGGGACACGCCAATGATTGACGAACGTTGGGCGCAAGCCGCCCAAACGCTGAAGAGCCGCGCGGCGTTCTGGTCGCTGCGCATTGTCGACGAACAGGTCGACGACCACGAGATCCGCAATGACATCGCGCAGCCGCTGCGCACGGTGCGCGATCGCGGTGCGATGCTGATCGCGTGGGTGGGCGCCGGCGCGGGTTATGCCGCGACCGCGAATCTGTCGGCAGCGGGTTTGCAGGCGGCGCTCGATATGGCGACCGCGCGCGCTGAAGCGAGCGCGGCTTTTTCGCTGATCGACCATCGCGAAGTTGCACGTCCGATTGCGAGCGGGCAGTACGTGTCGCCGAATGCGCAACGCGCGTTGCCGAGCCGCACCGAATGGCTCGAGCTTCTCGGCGCGGAATGCGCGGGCGCGAACCTCGATGCAAAGATTGTCGAACGTGTGGCGGCGGTGCAGATCACGCACGCCGATCAACTCTACATGACCGGCGACGGCGTGCGGATCGACCAGCAGTTCCGCTTCGTGATGCCGCAATTGAGCGTCGCCGCGCATGCGAACGGCGATACGCAAGTACGCACGCTGGGCGGCAACTACGGCACGCTCGGACAGGGCGGCATGGAAGTGCTGACGCGCTTCGGCTTCGAAGGATCGGGCGCGCGCGTCGCCAATGAAGCGCTGCAATTGCTGGCCGCGCCGAATTGCCCGTCGGGCAAGCGCGATCTGTTGCTGATGCCCGACCAGATGATGCTGCAGATTCACGAGTCGATCGGCCATCCGCTCGAACTGGACCGCATTCTCGGCGACGAGCGCAACTTCGCGGGCTGGAGTTTCGTCAAGCAGGACATGTTCGGTTCGTATCGCTACGGTTCGGAACTGTTGAATGTCACCTTCGATCCGGAGCTGCGCGAAGAAGCGGCAGCCTACGCATTCGACGACGACGGCACTGAAGCGCACAAGCAATATCTGATTCGCAACGGCGTGCTGGAACGTCCGCTTGGCGGCGCGCTGTCGCAACAGCGCGCACGCATGGCGGGTGTGGCGAACTCGCGCGCGTCGAACTGGAACCGGCCGCCGATCGACCGCATGGCGAATCTGAATATCGAGCCGGGCGAGAGTTCGCTGGAGGAGCTGATCGGCAACATCGAACACGGCATTCTGATGCGCACCAACACGTCCTGGTCGATCGACGACCATCGCAACAAATTCCAGTTCGGCTGCGAGTTCGGCCAGCTGATCGAGAACGGCAAGCTCACGCAGGTCGTCAAACAGCCGAATTACCGCGGTATTTCGGCGAATTTCTGGCGCAGCCTGAGTGCGGTGGGCAATGCGGCCACGCGTGAAGTGTATGGCACATCTATGTGCGGCAAGGGCGAACCGGCGCAGATCATCCGCGTCGGCCATGCGTCGCCGGCCTGCGTGTTCAGCGACGTCGACGTGTTCGGAGGCGCATGATGAGCCAGTTCATCTCTTCGCGCGCGGCTACGTCGGTGGATTGGGAGCGGCATTTCACTTTGCTCGCCGATGCGATCGAGCGCCTGCAACAAGGCGGCGAAACCACCCTCAGTTCATTTGCCGGCGAGCAGTCCGACTTCATTCGCTTCAATTCGGGCAAGGTGCGGCAGACCGGCAGCGTGTCGCAAGGCAAGCTGACCTTGCGCCTGATCGACGGCGCACGTCAGGCCTATTCCACGCTGACCGTATGCGGCGATCTGCAACAGGATCTCGACGAAGTGAGCGCGGCCCTCGCCACCTTGCGCGAAGGTCTGCGCGATGCGGCGGACGATCCGCATCTGCTGTTCGACACCTCGAAATGGCAGCGCACCACGCAGCGCTCCGGCAAGCTGGCGAATTCCGACGGCCTCGCGCGCATCGTCGCGGAATGTGCGCAAGGGCTCGACTTCGTGGGCTTCTATGCGGGCGGCACCATTGTGCGCGGCTTCGCATCGACGAAGGGCAGCCGCGGCTGGTACGAAGTGGATAACTTCAATTTCAGCTGGTCGCTGTACGACCCGAGCGGCCGCGCGATCAAAACCAGCTACGCCGGCGACGACTGGAGCGATGCCGTGTTCGCTCGCAAAGTCGAACAGGCCGCGACGCGTCTTGCCGTTCTGGCGCGCACGCCGCGCACGTTGGCGCCGGGACGCTACCGTTCCTATCTGGCACCCGCCGCGCTCGCGGAATTGCTCGGCGTCACCGCATGGAGTGGCTTTTCCGCGCGCGCCCAGGCGAGCTCGCGCAGCGAGTTGTACAAGCTGCATGTGGGAGAAATCGTAGTCGACCCGCGCGTAAGCATCAGCGAAGATCTGAGCCTCGGCATCACGCCAGGCTTCAACGACGACGGCTACCTGCGTGACAGCGTCCCGCTGATCGAGGCCGGCCGCAGTGCCGAACGCCTGACCAACGCACGCAGCGCGCGCGAGTACGGCTTGACGCCCAACGGTGCGCTGGCCAGCGAGTCGCCGGCCGCGCTGTCGATGCAAGCGGGCGATCTGCTGGAAGAAGACGTGCTCGCCAAGATCGGCACCGGGCTCTACATCGGCAACCTGTGGTACGTGAACTTCTCGGACCGCATGAATTGCCGCCTCACCGGCATGACGCGCTTCGCGACGTTCTGGGTCGAGAACGGAGAAATCGTCGCACCGTTCGAAGCCATGCGTTTCGACGACAGCCTGTACCGTTTGCTCGGCAGCGAACTCGAACAACTCGGCGCGCAAGCCGAACTGCTATTGAGCGACTCGACATGGGGCGAGCGCGCCACGGGCGGCATGCAACTGCCTGGCATTCTGGTGAGGTCATTCGAATTGACGTTATGAGCCCATGGATCGACAAATAAAAACAAAATCAAACCCTGAGAGCTTGCCCGAGGGCCTGACGCTGCGCGCATTGCGCGTGGCCGACACAGAACAGTTTCACGCGCTGCTCCAGTTGCCCGCGGCGATGAACGGCAATCCGCAGCTGCCGTTTCGGACCATTGCGAGCACCCGCGAGTACCTGGAAAAACTCGAGGCGCCCGAAATCGCGATCGCGGCGACGGTCGGCGACACGCTGGTCGGTTCGGCGAGCCTCAGGCCTTTCAAGGGGCGCCGTGCGCATGCGGCATCGCTTGGCATCGGCGTGCACGACGCATGGCAGCGGCGCGGCATCGGTCATGCCTTGATGGCCGAACTGCTCAATCTCGCCGACAACTGGCTCGGTCTGCGGCGCGTCGAGTTGCATGTCTACACCGATAACCACGCAGCACTCGCGCTATATCGCAAGTTCGGCTTCGAGATCGAAGCGCATCAGCGCGGCGCGGTATTGCGCCGCGGCGTGCTGATCGATTGTTTCTTCATGGCGCGGCTGCGCGAGCCGGCGCCCTGGATGTCGCCGCCATCGGCCGCCCATCTCGCAGCGGAATAAGACCATGAAACAAACAAGGTTGCCGGACGACGCTGCACATTACAAATGTATTATGGTGCGCGCTCTCGAATCGTCGGACATGGATGCGTTCGCCGAGATCATGAGCTTGCCCGGTGTGCGGCGCGGCACGCTGTCGGTCGGCTATCGCAGTCCTGAGCAACTCGCGGCCTGGTACGAGCGGCGCCTCAAAGGCGGCGTGAACGTGTGCGCGATTATCGACGAACGCATGGTCGGCCATGCCGGCCTCGAGGTCCATCGGTCGAGCCGCGCGCACTGCGCGCATTTGGGCCTGGCCGTGCACGACGCGTATCGTGGCCGCGGTGTCGGCGCCGCGCTTTTGCAAGGCTTGATCGATTGCGCGGATGCGTCGCTCGGTTTGCGCCGCATCGACCTCACGGTGTTTTCCGACAATACGCCGGCCATTGCGCTGTATCGCAAGTTCGGCTTTGTCGAAGAAGGCCGCTCGCGCGGTTTTGCCCTGCGTGACGGCGTGTTGGCCGACGTGCTGCATATGGCCCGTCTCGTCGATGCACCGCGCCTCCAGACCATCTGAACGGATTCTTTGAGTGCCATTTTTCTTCATCGACCGCCCGGTCTTCGCATGGATCGTCGCGCTCGCCATTGTCGTGGCGGGCGCGCTGGCTATTCCGCAACTGCCGGTGGCGCAGTATCCGCGCCTTGCGCCGCCGCGCATCGTGATATCCGCCATGTATCCGGGGGCGTCGACTGAAGTCGTGGACGAGAGCGTCGGCAGCATCATCGAGGAGAGTCTCGATGGCGCCGACAATATGCTGTACTACCAAACGACCAGCGACAACCTGGGCGAGCTCGAAATCGACGCGACCTTCGCGCCCGGCACCAATCCGGATCTCGCGCTGGTCGACATCCAGAACCGGCTCAAGCAGGTCGAGCCGCGTTTGCCGCAGCAGGTGGTGCAGCAGGGCATCAGCGTGTTCAAGGCGGCCAACACGTTCCTGATGCTGGTCGCGCTGAGTTCCACCGACGGCACGCGCGACTCCGTGCAATTGAGCGACTATCTGAGCCGCTACGTGTTGCGTGAGCTGAAGCGCGCGCCGGGCGTGGGCTCGGCCCAACTCTGGGACGCCGACGAAGCGCTGCGTATCTGGCTCGATCCGATGAAGCTGCGCGAATACGGCCTCGGCGCCGCCGAAGTGAACGCCGCGATTGCCGCACAGAACGCGACTGTGACCGCCGGCACGCTCGGCGACGCGCCGTTCGTGCCGGGCCAGCAGCTGACGGCCTCAGTGAGCGTGAAGGGCCAGTTGATCTCGCCGGCGGAATTCGGCCAGATCGTGCTGAAGGCGCGGGCGGACGGTTCGGCTGTACGTCTGCGTGACGTCGCGCGAGTCGAACTCGGGCGTGACAACTATTCGTACTATTCGCGCCTGAACGGCAAGGCTGCAGCGACGGTCGGGATTCAACTCGGGCCGCGCGGCAACGCGCTGGAAACGTCGAACGCGATTCGCGCGCGGCTTGCCGAGTTGGCGAAAGGATTGCCTTCGGGCGTCGCCATCGAAATCCCGTTTGACAACGCGCACTTCGTGCAGATCGCGATTCACGAGGTGCTCGTCACGCTCGCGGAAGCGGTGGTGCTGGTGTTCTTCGTGATGTGGCTGTTCCTGCGCGATCTGCGCTATACGCTGGTGCCGACCGTGGTGATTCCGGTCACGCTGATGGGCGCGTTTCTCGCCATGTATGCGTGCGGTCTGTCGATCAACGTATTCACCATGTTCGGTCTCGTGCTTGCCATCGGCATTCTCGTCGACGACGCGATCGTGGTGGTGGAGAGCGTGCACCGCGTGATGGAAGACGAGGGCCTGCCGCCACGCGAGGCCACGCGCAAGGCCATGTCACAGATCGGCGGGGCGATCGTCGGCGTGACCGCGGTGTTGACGGCGGTGTTCGTGCCAATGGCGTTCTTTCCCGGCGGCGTCGGCGGGATTTACCGGCAATTCGCGGTGGCGATGATCGCGTCGATGCTGGTGTCGTCGTTCATGGCCTTGTCGTTGACGCCCGCGTTGTGCGCGAATCTGCTGAAGGCGCACACCCAATCGGTGCGTCAACGCGATGCGCGCCGTGGACTGCTGGGTTTCGCGGCACGTGCGGCAAGCCACTTCACCTCCGGTTTCGACCGCGCCGCGCGTGGGTATCGCGGGCTGACCGCGCGCACGCTGCGCCGCATCGGCCCGATGCTGGCCGTCTACGCGGTGCTGGTTGGTGCGTGCGGTGTGCTCTACTGGCAAATGCCCGGCGGTTTTCTACCGAGCGAGGACGAAGGCCAGTTGCAGGTGATGGTGCAATTGCCCGCGGGCGCCACCCAGGCACGCACGTTGGCCGTGGTGCAACGCATGGAAGAGATTCTGCATGCCGAGCCCGCCATCGCGAACGTTACGAGTGTGATCGGCTGGAGCTTTTCGGGCAGCGGTCAGAACGTGGCGATGGGGTTCGTCGAACTCAAGGATTGGGGCAAGCGCGATATCGATGCACTGGCCCTGCGCGACCGGCTCAACGCAAAGTTCGACAAGATTCTGGACGGCAGCGTCGAGGCGCAATTGCCGCCTTCGGTGCCGGGACTCGGACATTCCGACGGTTTCGTGTTCCGCCTCGAAGATCGCGGCGGCGTGGGGCTCGATGCGCTGAAGGCCGCGCGCGAGCAACTGTTCGCGCAGGCCAAGGCGAGTCCGGTGCTGGCCTCGGTGCACTCGGAAGATCTGCCTGACGCGCCGCGCGTCGAGCTCATCGTCGACCGCGCGAAGGCGTATGCGCTCGGCGTGTCGTTCGATCGCATCGCCGACGTGCTGGGCAGCACCTTCGGCTCGACCTATATCGACGATTTCCCGGCCGGCGGCCGCATGCGCCGCGTGATGATCGCCGCCGACGCCGCCACGCGCATGACCGAAGACGATCTGCTCGCGCTCGCCGTGCCCAACGCGACGGGCGGCATGGTGCCGCTTTCGGCCATCGCAACGCGTCAGTGGTCGATCGGCCCGGTGATGCTGACGCGCTACAACGGTTATCCGTCGCTCGACGTGAGCGGCCACGCTGCGCCCGGCTACAGTTCCGGCGCGGCGATGGCGGAGATGGAGCGGCTTGCCGCTTCGTTGCCGGTCGGCGTGCGCTATGACTGGGTCGATGCGGCACGCGAGGAAACCGCGGCCGCGAAACTCACGCCGCTGTTGATCGGCCTCTCGTTGCTGGCGGTGTTCATGGCGCTGGCCGCGCTCTACGAAAGCTGGACGATTCCGCTTGCCGTGCTGATGGTCGTGCCGCTCGGCGTGATCGGCGCGGTCGCCGCGGTGCTGTTGCGCGGCATGCCCAACGACGTGTACTTCAAGGTCGGCATGATCACGGTGATCGGCCTCGCGGCGAAGAACGCGATTCTGATCGTGCAGTTCGCCCGCGATCTGTACCAGCGTGGCCTGCCATTGACGCGCGCCGTGACCGAAGCCGCGGGCGCACGCTTTCGGCCGATCGTAATGACCTCGGCGGCGTTCCTGCTCGGCGTCGTCCCGCTCGTGGTGTCGAGCGGCGCGGGCGCCGAAAGCCGCCGCTCGATTGGCACCGGCGTGTTTGGCGGCGTGCTGGCCGCCACGCTGTTCGGGCTGGTGTTCGCGCCGGTCGCGTTCCATGCGGTCGCATCGCTCACGCATGGACGGCGGCGGCTTGCGGAACTGCATCGCAAGCGTGCGGAGCGGCGGGCGCGCCGTGTTGCGCTCGAGCGCGGATCATTCGACGAATCGCCGACGGCCTGACCGTGCTCCACCGGTGCCGTGCTCAACCGGCCGGCTGATTCGCGGCTTGCACGGGCGCCGCGCTAGTCGGCATCTGGGCATTGCTTGCCGACACGCGCGGCGCGGCCGGCATGCAGTCCGCGCGATACTCGGCCTGCAGCTTATTCTCCGCGTGTTGCAGATCGCGCGGGTAGTCGTCGTCATCGGCGGTCGGTTGATAGCCGACCGCTTCGAGTTCGCCGAGTTCGCGCATCAACTGCTTGTGCGTCACTTCGCCTTTCAACGGTGTGAACGGATAATCGTTGCATTGCTGCGGCGTGAGATGCGGTGCGGCCATGGCCGATGCGCTGCCAATCAGAAGAAGGGCGCTGAGCAGGGTTTTCGTTGCAAGCTTCATGTTCATGTCATCCACGAGAGGGTTCGAATCGTCCCGCGTTGAGGGCTGCGGGTTGACATCAGGCTAGTGGAGTGCGCCTGCCGGAGCGGCGTCGGCAACATTAAACTTGTTTTATCCTGGCGTGATTTGCCGGGTTTTCATGACTTTGCGGCGAACTTAAATTTTTCTTCATGAAGCGGACATCTATCCGCTATCAGCCCCCGCGTAGCCTGCATGCAGGCACCGAGGCAAAGCGCCGACATTCGTCGAACCGCACGCCCGTGCTCTGAACGCGCAAGCCGAATATGGCATCATGTCCTTCTACTGATAACCGGTCGCGCCCGCCGCTTGCATCGGTAGAGCGGGCTGTGGCGCATGCAATGATCATGTCGCGAGTACTGACGATCGAAGATGATGAAATTACCGCGAATGAAATTGTCGGTGAACTGAAAAGCCGCGGCTTCACCGTGGATTGGGTGGCCAACGGCCGCGACGGCATGGCGCGCGCGATCAGCGAAGACTACGACGTGATCACGCTCGACCGCATGCTGCCCGGCATGGACGGCCTGACGATACTCACCACCATGCGCAGCATCGGCATTCAGACGCCGGTGCTGATGTTGAGCGCGCTCGGCGACGTGGATGAGCGGGTGCGCGGCCTGCGCGCCGGCGGCGACGATTATCTGACCAAGCCGTTCGACCCCGAAGAGATGACCGCGCGCCTCGAAGTGCTGCTGCGCCGCAGTCAGACGCCGGCCGCGCAACTCGAAACGCACTTGCGCGTTGGCCCGCTCGAACTCGATCTGATTTCACGCAAGGTGCAGCGCGACGGCGAGGAAATCGTTCTACTGCCCACCGAGTACCGCGTGCTCGAATTCATGATGCGCCACGCGGGGCAGACCATCACGCGCACCATGCTGTTCGAGGCCGTGTGGGGCTATCACTTCGATCCGGGCACCAATCTGATCGACGTGCACATGGGACGCCTGCGCAAGAAAATCGACCCGCCCGGCGTGACGCCGATGATTCAGACCGTGCGGGGCTCGGGTTATATCCTCGCATGAGCGACACATTTTGATGGACACAACCTTCCCCGCTCAATCTGCGCTCGGGCGGCGCTGGCATTCCACCACCTTTCGCCTGCTCTCCGTCTACGCGGTCATCTTTTCTTTTTCCGTGATGCTGCTGCTGGGCTTCATCGGCTGGGCCGTGACCGGCGACATGGAGCGTGAGACCGATGTGGTGATGGACTGGCAACTGATCTACTTCGATTCGCTGCCCGATTCGGGTCTCGCGGACGCGATCCACCGGCGCATCGAGCATGAGCGCATGCACACGAATTACTACGGCCTGTTCGCCGCCGACGGCCGGCTGCTGGCCGGCGACGTGCTCGCCTATCCGGGCGCGCTGCCCACCAATCGCACCGGCAAGACGCTCGATCTGACGCTCGCGCTCGGGCGTAACGATCAGGCACCGGTGGTGCGCGCCATGGCCGAGCGTCGCAAGGACGGCTCGACGCTCGTGGTCGCGCGTGACCTCACGCACATTCTGCGGATTCGCGAGACCATCATCAATGCGCTGGTGGGCGGAGGTGTTTTCTGTCTGCTCGCCGGTGTGGCCGGTGGTCTCGCACTGAGCGTGCGGCAGATGCGCCGTCTGAGAGCGATCCGGCGCGTCACGCAGCGCATCGCGCAGGGCGATCTCGCGCAGCGTTTGCCTATCGGCGGACGCGACGAAGTGGATATGCTCGCGCATCTCGTGAATCATATGCTCGCCGAAGTCGAGCGTCTGATGAACGAAGTGAAGGGCGCTTGCGATGGCATCGCGCATGATTTGCGTACACCGCTTGCGCATGTGCGGACGGTGCTTGCGCACGCGGCGGAGCGGACCGGGACGCTCGACGACGCCGAGTTGGCGAATCTGGTGGAGCGCGCGCGCACGGAAACGGATGCGCTGCTCGATCGGTTCCGCGCGATGCTGCGGATCTCCGAGATTGGTACGTTGCAGCGGCGCGGCGGCTTCGGTGAGATGCAGTTGGAGACGCTGATCGAAGAGGTCGGCGAACTGTACGAACCGCTCGCTGAGAGCCGTTCGATTCAGCTTTCTGTTCATGCACAGCCTGTGGATGCGATCTATGGCGATCGTGCGTTGCTCTTTGAAGCGTTGAGCAATCTGGTGGATAACGCTATCAAGTTCACGCCTGAAGGCGGCGTGGTGCGGATGGAGTTGCGTCAGACGGCTGCTGGGCCGCAGGTGGATATTGTCGATAACGGGCCCGGTATTGCTGCCGATGAGCGTGATGCGGTTTTGCAGCGATTCTATCGCGGTAAGAGTACGCGGCATCTGGCCGGGTCAGGGCTGGGTTTGAGTATTGTCTCCGCGGTGATGCGGGTGCATGACTTCACGATGAAAATCGGTAATGCGCAGCCGGGCACTCGGATTTCGATTGAATGCTGGTCGAGGACGCTTGCATGAGCCTGGTTTCCTTTCTTGTTCTTGCGGGGGCGTGAATGCGCGTTCTCTTCGTGGGGCCTTCTCATCCGGAAGCTGCGTGGCTTTTCAAGGCGCTTCAGGAGAGCGCACATAGTTTGCAGCGAGCTGATGATCTGCGGGATGGGGTCTTTCTCGCGGCTCAGGAACCGTTTGATGCGATCGTTTTGATGGTGTTGGAGGTGGGGTTTTATTCTGCCTTGCTGGAGTTTGTTGTCAAGTTTGCTTCGGCTGGGAGTGGGGCGGCGATTGTAGCTGTACTGGGCGCGGCTACGGCGCAGGATCGCACCAAAGTTTTGCGCGCCGGCGCGGATGCTTGCTTCTGTCAGCCTTATTCGTTTATTGAAATGCATGAGCGGATGCAGGCTTTGCAGCGCATCGGAATGGGGCGAGGAGCTGTTGGGGGCTCGGGTTCTTCTGTTTTTTCCGCGGTTGATGAGCCCTCTCTGGATACCGCGACTCGGGAGCTTGTTTTTGGTGGACGGAGGGTCGGGGTCACTCGTAGAGAGTTTCTTTTGCTCGAGTGTCTGATCAAGCAGGTTAATGCGCCTGTGGCGCGGGATCAGCTTATTCGGTATGCCTGGCCGGAGAAGGAAGATGTCGATCCTTCTAGTGTCAATCTGGTTGTTTCTCGGTTGAGGAGGAAACTTTTGGGTGATTTGCCTGAGGTTCGGATTGAGACGGTTAGTCGGTTTGGGTATCAGGTTTCGGTTGGTTTTTAGTTTTCTGTTTGGGGTTTCTTCTTTTCGTGGTGGTCTATTAGT
>NZ_JARESS010000189.1:0-1066 GCF_046027915.1 Paraburkholderia sp. RL17-347-BIC-D | reverse complement strand
GATCGAGGAATGATCGATAAGTCGGGGAAGGTGCAGGCGCACCCACAATTACGTATATCGGAGATAGGAAAATGTATCCCCTCAAGAAGGACATGAATTTCCCGAAGAATCAATGGTACGTTGCGGCCTGGTCCGACCAGATCGGCCCGGACTTGCTGGCCCGTACGATATTGGGTATGCCGGTGGTTCTCTACCGTACCCGAGAGGGAAATCCCGTAGCACTGGCCGATCGGTGCCCACACAGAAGGTTTCCCCTCTCCAGGGGAAAGCTCATCGACGATCAGATTGAATGCGGTTATCACGGATTCACGTTCGATTGCAGTGGCAAGTGCGTTCGCATTCCTTCCCAAACGGACATTCCCGCGAGCTATGGCGTTACCAAGTATCCTCTGGTGCAGCGCTGGGAGTGGCTGTGGATCTGGATGGGTGACCCGTCGCTTGCGGACGAGAGTCTGATTCCCGATCACGGGCCCCTTCGCGTATCGGACGAAGGTTGGCAACCAACGGTCGGCGCCCACGAACGGGTCGAATCGCGATACATCTTTCTGCATGACAATTTGCTCGACCTGTCGCATCTGAGCTACCTGCACGGCAGCACGATTGGCGGCCCCGGAATCGCACATGCCGAAGCGGAGATGAAGCAGGATGAGCGTCAGTTTATCGTCTCCCGCTTTATCAAAAGTGATCAGGTCGAACACCTTCCCCTGGCGAAAACGATGAATATGACCGGACTGGTCGACCGCACCATGATCCAGTACTTCTTCCCTCCGGGGCTGCATTCCACGGGCTCCAGTTTCCAGAGTGCGGTGAATGGTGGTGTGGAGCCTGGCAAACCATACGGTGCGCTCAGGGTGAATCATGCGATTACGCCAGAGACAGAGAATACGACCCACTACTTCTGGGCGTTTAGCCGAAACTTCGGGCTTGGCGATCAACAGCTTACCGAATCACTGAAAGCCGATATCGCCGCTGCATTGGATGAGGACGTGGTGGGAGTGAAGTACTGCGAGGCAATGGTCAGTCTTGGCGGGCTTGGCCCAGAAATCCATGCCAGGTCCGATGCGCC
>NZ_JARESS010000188.1:0-1119 GCF_046027915.1 Paraburkholderia sp. RL17-347-BIC-D | reverse complement strand
CGGCGCCCGTATGCACGGCGCCCGCGTAGTGCGCCGGAATGTCGGCGCTCGGGCGCTGGTAGGGCGGCAAGGTCGAGCACGCGCTGAGCAGCGCGCCGATCAGCGTGGCCGCCAGCGCACGGCGCGGCAGCGGCCTTGAAAGAGACAGGGAAAACATCGGCAAATCCTTTCTGTGACGTGACGAGGCACTCAGCTGTGCATGGCCGGCATGATCTGCACCATCTGGCCGGTGGCGAGCGAATCGCCGGGGTTGTCGATCACGCGATCGGTGGCGGCGAGTCCCGTCGTGATTTCCACGTGCGTGCCGAAATCGCGGCCGATGTGCACGGTCTTGAGCAGCGCCCGCCCGTTGCTGTCGACCACGGCGACCGTCACGCCGTCCGGCCGGAACAGCAGGGCGCTGACGGGCAGATCGAGCGCCGGTGTGGTCGATTGCAATTGCAGATGCACCTGCGTGTAAGCGCCGGGCATTAGCGCGCCGTCCTTGTTGTCGACGTCGACCTCGACGCGCAGCGTGCGGCTCGTCGGATCGATCGAGCCGGTGCTGCGCGCCACCTTCGCCGCGATGCGACGGCCCGGATACTGCTGGGCGGTCAGATACACGCCGGTGGCCGGCGTGACGTACGGCGCGTCGTTCTGCGGCACGTCGACGAACACGCGCAGCACGCCGTTCTGCTGGATATGGAACAGCTCGCCCGACATGCCCGCGGTGCCGGGCGTGCCGCCCGCCGTCACCAGCGCGCCGACGTCGACGTTGCGCGCGGTGATCACACCGTCGAACGGGGCGGTGATCTTCTCGTACGAAACCAGCTCGGCGAGATGCGCGACATTGGCCTGCGCCGACGCCAGCATCGCGCGGCGCGCTTCCATGTCGCTGACCTTCATGTCCGTGTCCTGTTGCGCGACCGATTGAGTCTTCAACATCTCCTGCCAGCGCTGCGCGGTGGTCTTCGCGAAGTCGAAATTAGCCTGCGCGGTGGCTTCGTCGGCGCGGGCCTGGCGCAGTTGCGCGTCCAGATCCGGGGCTTCGATCGTCGCGAGGGTCTGGCCGCTTTTCACCTGCGCGCCGATGTCGGTGTTCCAGTGCGCGAGGTAGCCGCTCGTGCGCGCGTAGATCGA
>NZ_JARESS010000187.1:0-1123 GCF_046027915.1 Paraburkholderia sp. RL17-347-BIC-D | reverse complement strand
CGGGTTCGGCAATCGCGTTATTGTTGAACGGTACGGCTTTCGAGTTGCCGGCGTTCGTGTGCGTCCTGTTCGTCGGTGTCGTACTGCGCAACGGGCTCGCGGTGCGCGGCTGGTATCGCGTGTTCGAGGACGCGGTGTCGGTACTCGGCAACGTTAGCCTCGGTCTCTTTCTTGCTATAGCGTTGATGAGCCTGCGGTTGGGGGATCTCGCATCGCTCGCTTTGCCGCTGTTCGTCATTCTGGTGGTGCAGGCGATCGCGATGGCGGCTTACGCCATTTTCGTCACGTTTCGGGTGATGGGGCGCAACTATGACGCGGCAGTGCTCGCAGCCGGTCACTGTGGATTCGGCCTCGGGGCAACACCGACCGCGATAGCCAACATGCAGGCGATCACAGGACAGTTCGGTCCTTCCCATCTGGCCTTTCTGGTAGTGCCTATGGTGGGGGCGTTTTTTATCGACATCGCGAATGCGATCGTCATCAAGTTGTTTTTGTTGCTGCCGCTCTATGGCTGACGGCGGACACCTGCAGGTGACAAACTCCGCGGGTCATTCGCGACTGCCGGCAACGGTGCCGCACAGAGGCTCGCCGAGTCCACCTCGCGCGGAACAGGCCAGACGGGAGATGCCGAATAATGACCAGGCACAACCCAGTGCTTCAGCGTAGCAGCAAAGCCCCCATAACACCCGGGCGCCGGCGGCTTCTGTTCATTGGCGCAATCTTGCTGCTGGCCGCGCTGGGTTGGGCGCTTGCGACGCTCATCAAGCCCGCCATCCAACGCACGATCGTCATTACAACCGGGGCGGACAACGGTATCTATCGCGGTTTTGCGGATCGCTATGCGCCCATCCTGAAACGCGACGGCATTACTCTGGTTATCCGCAGTTCTTCCGGTTCGGTCGAAAACTATGAACGGCTGAAGAATCCGGATAGCGAATACGAGGTGGGTTTTATTCAATCAGGCACCACCAGTCCGAAAGAAACCGATCATCTGCAGACCATCGCTGCCGTCTCATATGAACCGATCTGGGTGTTCTATCGTGGCGACATCACCGTCAACCGGCTCGTGCAACTGCGCGGCAAAAGGATCGCAATCGGCGTCTCCGGCAGCGGGCTGCTCAAT
>NZ_JARESS010000186.1:0-1123 GCF_046027915.1 Paraburkholderia sp. RL17-347-BIC-D | reverse complement strand
GTTGAGCAGCCCGCTGCCGGAGACGCCGATGGCGATCCTTTTGCCGCGCAGTTGCACGAGCCGGTTGACGGTGATGTCGCCACGATAGAACACCCAGATCGGTTCATACGAGACGGCAGCGATGGTCTGCAGATGATCGGTTTCTTTCGGGCTGGTGGTGCCTGATTGAATAAAACCCACCTCGTATTCGCTATCCGGATTCTTCAGCCGTTCATAGTTTTCGACCGAACCGGAAGAGCTGCGGATAACCAGAGTAATGCCGTCGCGTTTCAGGATGGGCGCATAGCGATCCGCAAAACCGCGATAGATGCCGTTGTCCGCCCCGGTTGTAATGACGATCGTGCGTTGGATGGCGGGCTTGATGAGCGTCGCAAGCCCCCAACCCAGCGCGGCCAACAGCAAGATTGCGCCAATGAACAGAAGCCGCCGGCGCCCGGGTGTCATGGGGGCTTTGCTGCTACGCTGAAGCACTGGGTTGTGCCTGGTCATTGTTCGGCATCTCCCGTCTGGCCTGTTCCGCGCGAGGTGGACTCGGCGAGCCTCTGTGCGGAACCGTTGCCGGCAGTCGCGAATGACCCGGGGAGTTTGTCACCTGCAGGTGTCCGCCGTCAGCCATAGAGCGGCAGCAACAAAAACAACTTGATGACGATCGCATTCGCGATGTCGATAAAAAACGCCCCCACCATAGGTACTACCAGAAAGGCCAGATGGGAGGGACCGAACTGTCCTGTGATCGCCTGCATGTTGGCTATCGCGGTCGGTGTTGCCCCGAGGCCGAATCCACAGTGACCCGCTGCGAGCACTGCCGCGTCATAGTTGCGCCCCATCACCCGAAACGTGACGACAATGGCGTAAGCCGCCATCGCGATCGCCTGCACCACCAGAATGACGAACAGCGGCAAAGCGAGCGATGCGAGATCCCCCAGCCGCAGGCTCATCAACGCTATAGCAAGAAAGAGACCGAGGCTAACGTTGCCGAGTACCGACACCGCGTCTTCGAACACGCGATACCAGCCGCGCACCGCGAGCCCGTTGCGCAGTACGACACCGACGAACAGGACGCACACGAACGCCGGCAACTCGAAAGCCGTACCGTTCAGCAATACCGCGATCGCCGAACCCA
>NZ_JARESS010000185.1:0-1140 GCF_046027915.1 Paraburkholderia sp. RL17-347-BIC-D | reverse complement strand
TATCAGCAATCCGCACAGCATCACGACGTGGCAGCAACAGAAAGCGCGGGGAGAGCTTCGTTCGCTGAAGGGTATGCGCCCGTCGGGGCAGGATGTTTCGATGCCAGCCAAGAAAAAGACCTCGAGTCAGTCCTCGAAAGCCAAGCTGTCTGGGGAATCAGACCAGCTGCTTCGCGAGAATCAGCGGTTGCGCGCGGAGGTCGCGTACCTAAAAAAATTCAATGCCTTGGTTCTAGCAAAGAAGTTGGCGCGACAGAAAGAGCCAAAATAGTGCTTGAACTGAGGCAGGAATTCCTTTTGGCTGACCTTCTCCACGCTTCGGGCTTGCCACGCAGTACATACTACTATCAGGTCAAGACGTTGGCCGCTCCAGACCGGTATGGCGGACTCAAGGCGAAGATTCAGGCTGTCTATGCAGCACATCGCGGCTTGTATGGCTACCGTCGCGTCACCTTAGCTATCCGCAGTGATGGCGAGTTGGTCAATCACAAGAAGGTGCAGCGCCTTATGAACGAATTAGGAATCAGGTCGAGGGTGCGCCGGAAGAAATTCCGGTCGTACCAAGGCGAGGTTGGCGAGGCCGCTCCGAACCTGCTCAATCGCGAATTCACCGCATCGAGACCAAACGAGAAGTGGGTTACCGATGTGACCGAGTTCCGCGTCGCGGGGAAAAAGCTGTACCTTTCTCCAGTCATGGATCTCTACAATGGGGAAATTGTTGCCTACGAATCGAGCCATCGTCCCGACTTCCCGATGGTCATGGGCATGCTCCATAAAGCTGTAAAGAAACGTGGAGGTGTGGCTAAACCGCTGCTTCATTCGGACCAGGGCTGGCACTACCGCATGCAACCTTACCGAGCGGCACTCGCGCGCTACGGAATGAAGCAAAGTATGTCGAGAAAAGGAAATTGTTTCGATAACGCGGCGATGGAGAGCTTCTTTGGTACTCTGAAGGCCGAGTACTTCCATCTCACGGACTTCGAAGACGTCGACACATTGCAAGCAGGCCTGAAGGGCTACATCGACTACTACAACCGGCATCGCATCAAATCGAAACTTGGTGGACTGAGTCCCGTGGAATATCGAATGCGGGCGGGAAAAAACTAACGCTTCAACGTCCAACTCTTGGGGGTCAGTTCA
>NZ_JARESS010000184.1:0-1153 GCF_046027915.1 Paraburkholderia sp. RL17-347-BIC-D | reverse complement strand
CCTCTCAGCCGCCCGCGAGTTGTCGACAACCAGCGACAGACCTACCGGGGTTGCGCGGTGCTTTGGTGTACCCATGTGTGTTCCTCTCTGTGAAAATGGCAGAGTGCTGCGCCCAACGACCGCTACCTCGAGCGTGCGGTCGGCTTGCGATACGCGTCGTCATAACCTCCATATAGGCAAGATGTTAGACGCGGGGCTCTTGCAGTCTTTTCGCGCGAAGATGAAAAAGAGTTAATGCAACGGCTCGTACAGCGTCGCTCAGGCCACGAGGAAATAGCTGAGGCCACGTCGGCGAGGCACGCGCTGCAAAGCAGATCGACTCAATGCCTCGTGTAGTTAACAAAACAGTAATCCAGGAGTCAGCGCGCCGACAGCCGGAACGAGAAGAATGGGAATGGTGGTTCAAGCCACTCATCGCACGCTAACCGGAGCAACACCATGAAACTGCTTACCGCCTTCGCTGTCACCGTCCTCAGCCTGTCGTTCGGCGCCAATGCTTTTGCCCAGTCGTCGCCTGACGAGCTGACGCGCGCCGAGGTGCACGCGCAACTCCTGCAGGCCGAGGCAGACGGCCTTGTACCGGCGCCCAAAGCAGACTATCCGCCGTCGGCACAGGCCATCGCGCGTAATCGCGAGATCTATGCAATCCAGCACGGCACCGACAGCACAGAGCTGACGAAGACCACCGGCTCGGCAGCCCTTCGTTCGGAGTCGGTGTCGAACTGATCCAGCGATGCAATGCGTTGCGCCAGGTTATCGGGCACACCCTGCCCGATAACCGTAAATCGCAAGTGCTTAGAACGTGTGCCGGATGCCAACGCGCGCGAGGAACTGATTGGCACTCGACGACGGCGCATCTGCGCCCGTTATAAACGCGGTATTCAACGGCGCCGACACAGCGCCGCCACCCGATGCATGCTGGTACAAGCCTTGAACGTAGACGTCAGTACGTCCTGATAGGTTGTAGTCCGTCATCAAGCCGAACTGGTGGTATTTCGGCTTTGAGTTGCCCGCGCTGCTGTCGAAATGGGCAATCGTGTAGTTGTACATCGCACCTACATAGGCAGCCTTCGTGAATTGATACTTGGCATTGAGTTCGAAATTGTCGAATTTAAGGCTGCTCGCAGTGTTCGTGAAGTTGCCAACGTATACC
>NZ_JARESS010000183.1:0-1154 GCF_046027915.1 Paraburkholderia sp. RL17-347-BIC-D | reverse complement strand
ACTCTCTCCCGCCCGCGAGTTGTCGACAACCAGCGACAGACCTACCGGGATTGCGCGGTCCTTCGGTGTGCCCATGTGTGCTCCTTTCTGTGAAAATGGCAGAGTGCTGCGCCCAACGACCGCTACCTCGAACGCGCAGTCGGCTCGCGATACGCCTCGTCATAACGTCTCTATAGGGAAGATGTTAGACGCGGGTCTCTTGCAGTCTTTTCGCGCGAAGATGAAAAAGAGTTAATGCAACAGCTCATACAGCGCCTCGCAGGCCACGAGCGACTAACTGAGGCCACGTCGTCGAGGGACGCGCTGCAAAGCAGATGCACTCAATGCCGCGTGTAGTTAACAAAACGGTAATCCAGGAGTCAGTGCGCCGACAGCCAGAACGAGAAGAATGGGAATGGTGGTTCAAGCCACTCATTGCCCGCTAACCGGAGAGAAACCCCATGAAACTGCTTACCTCTTTCGCTGTCACCCTCCTTAGCCTGTCGTTCGGCGCCAATGCTTTTGCCCAGTCGTCGCCTCGCGAGCTGACGCGCGCCGAAGTGCGCGCGCAACTCCTGCAGGCCGAGGCAGACGGCCTTGTGCCGGCGGCCAAGGAGGACTATCCGCCGTCGGCACAGGCTATCGCGCGTAATCGAGAGATCTATTCAATCCGGCACGGCGCCGACGGCGCAAGCATGACGAAGACCGCCGGCCCGGCAGCCGTCCCTTCAGAATCAATGTCAAACTGATCCAGTGAAGCAATGCGTGCGCCGGGTTGTCGGGCACACACTGCCCGATAACTGCAAAGCGGCGGCGCTTAGAACGTGTGGCGGATGCCGACGCGTGTGAGTAGCTGATTGGCGCTCGACGACGGAGCGTCCGCGCCAGTTATAAAAGCGGTATTCAACGGTGCCGACACTGCGCCCCCACCCGATGCATGCTGGTACAAGCCCTGCACATAGACGTCGGTGCGTACTGACAGGTTGTAGTCCGCCATCAAGCCGAACTGCTGGTATTTCGGCTTTGAGTTTCCTGCACTGCTGTTGAAATGGGCAATCGTGTAGTTGTACATCGCACCGACATACGCGGCCTTTGTGAATTGATACTTGGCGTTGAGCTCGAAATTGTCGAACTTAAGGCTACTCGGAGTGTTCGTGAAGTTGCCAACGTATACG
>NZ_JARESS010000182.1:0-1172 GCF_046027915.1 Paraburkholderia sp. RL17-347-BIC-D | reverse complement strand
GCTAGTGTCCTGAGTTAAAAATTCATTGCCTTATTTGCGTTGTGTACTAACCTGGGTTGCAGGGTTCGCAAATAAGCGAGGCGATGATGAGAGGAAGACCGAAGGCGCCGCTGGTCTTGAGTGAAGCGGAGCGCGAACAGCTCACGGCGCTGACAATGCGGCGCAAGACCGCGCAGGCGCTGGCCTTGCGCGCACGCATTGTGCTGGCCTGCGCCGAGGGCATCGACAACAAGACGGTCGCGACAAGACAGCGTGTCACCTCGCATACGGTTTCGAAGTGGCGTTCGCGATTCATCAATCACCGCGTGGACGGGTTGCTCGATGCACCGCGCCCGGGAGCACCGAGGACGATCGAGGACTCCCAGGTAGACGCGCTCATTGCACGCACGCTTGAGTCCGTGCCCGCGGGAGCGACCCACTGGAGCACGCGCACAATGGCCCGCGAGATGGGGCTGTCGCAGACGGCCGTGACGCGGATATGGCGTGCCTTCGGGCTGCAGCCACACCGGCAGGAGACCTTCAAGCTCTCCAGCGATCCATTGTTTGTGGACAAGGTGCGCGATATCGTTGGGCTGTATCTGGACCCGCCGCTCAAGGCCATGGTGTTGTGCGTGGACGAGAAGAGCCAGATCCAGGCGCTGGACCGCACCCAGCCTATGCTGCCGCTGGCCCCGGGCATCCCTGAGCGACGCACGCACGACTATATGCGCCACGGCACAACCACACTGTTCGCGGCGCTCGACATCTCCACGGGCGAAGTCATTGGCGAACTGCATCGACGTCATCGCAGCAGTGAATTCCTGCAGTTCCTGCGCACCATCGAGGCCAACGTGCCACCCCAACTGGACGTCCATCTGGTGATGGACAACTACGGTACGCACAAGACCTCCTCGATCAATATCTGGCTGGCTCGCCATCCGCGTTTTCATGCGCATTTCACCCCGACCTCTGCTTCGTGGATTAACCAGGTCGAACGATGGTTTGCCACGCTCAGCGAGACATACATCCGCCGCGGCACTCATCGCTCCACCCGGCAACTCGAACAGGCTATTCGCCAATACATCCAGATCAACAACACTGATCCGAGACCTTTCAACTGGACCAAATCGGCCGACGACATCCTCGCCAGCGTCAAGCGATTTTGTCTACGAATCTCTAACTCGGGACACTAG
>NZ_JARESS010000181.1:0-1208 GCF_046027915.1 Paraburkholderia sp. RL17-347-BIC-D | reverse complement strand
GGTGTGTAGTCCAGCTTCTCGCTGATGTCCTCGCCGATGCGCACGCGCTCGCAGCCACACTGACACACGGTGCAGTCCGGCTCGTGGTGGATCTCTGTGCGCGGCAGTTGCGCCGGCAGCGCTGCGCGCTTCGGTTGCTGGGGTGACAGCTCGGCTGTGGCTTGTGGTTGAAGCTGCTCGAGCTCCACTTCAATGGCGGCCAGATCCGTGTCGATCGCTTCATCCAGCAGGTTCATCTGATCGCTGCTGAGCTGTTCGCTGCGTCGGCCGAACTGCTGGCGCCTGAGGATCGATATCTCGTGGGTCAACTGGTCGATACGGGTCTGCCGGTAACGCAGTTCCCGTTCCTTCTCGCCGACTTCCCGGGTCTTCTCATCAATCTCCCGGTCTCTGTCCTCGACCTGGGCAATCAGCTGCGCGGCGAGCGCGCGCAACTGTTCCGGGCTGAGGGCGTTGAGATCGGCGGGCAGGTCCATGCGGACGAGTCTGCCAGAACCTCGGAGAGCGCGAAAGCGCAACCGTTTACGTCATTGCGGGCGTCATACGACACGGATCACGCCGTCAGGACCGATGCGTTGCCACGGCAAACCCACCACCAGACCGGCGAGTTGCTCCTGCGTCAGCACGTGATGCTTCGGCTCGCTACCAGGGTAAGGCCAGACAAACTGTCCCTCGTTCAGCCGTCGCGCTGCCAGCCAGATTCCAATCCCGTCGTGAACCAGCACCTTCAGACGGTTGGCCCGCCGGTTGGCGAACAGATAAGCATGATATGGATGCGCGGCGCCGAATACGGTTATCACCCGGCCCAGTGCCGTATCAAAGCCGGCCCGCATGTCCAGCGGCTCGACCGCCAGCCACACCTGATCAATGCGGATCACGCGAGCCACTCACGCAGCCAGGCGGCGCATTGTGCTGCCTCTGATGTCGGCCAGCTAACCGTGATCGACTGGTGCGCGCGACGCACCTCGACGCGGATCTCGGCCGGGCGAACGTTCATCGTGTCGAGCGGTACCGGCACGAATGCCGGCGCCTCTGCGGACTGCACAGCCACTTCGCTGGACGCGACCGCCACCCGGGCGCTCCCTTCGGCCTGTTCCACCCAACGTCGGAGCAGATTTGCGTTCAACTTGTGGTGCAGGGCGATGGCCGCGAGCGACACTCCCGGGCCCTGACAAGCCGCAACAACCTGAGCCTTAAACTCCACGCTG
>NZ_JARESS010000180.1:0-1232 GCF_046027915.1 Paraburkholderia sp. RL17-347-BIC-D | reverse complement strand
ATCGACCCTCTTCAGCCGTTCGCCCAACAGCTCTCATCGACCGACACCGATGAAAGAGCGGTCATTCGTCCGCGCGGAATGCCGGGCAATCGGCCTCGCATATGCGGGCTAGCGCACAGTTTGAACCACATTGGACATTTAAATTGACTTTGAGCTTCCACAATATAAGTTCAACCATTTACCCTTAATACCAGCCCGCATCGCGAGAGCACGTCCCGCACGCCGAGCCGGCGCCCGCGGGACGGATTCCGGTGCACTGATTCGATCAACAAAGATGTGCGAGGTAAAGGGGACTTTCGTCATGGACCCGAACAAGGTCAGCTTGATTCTCGGCGTGTTGAGTGCCACTGTTACTGCTGTCGGGTGGGTATTTCTGAATCACCTCAGCCGGCAAAAAGACCGCGAAGAGCGACTCGCGTCGAATCTGCGAGCCGACAAAATCAAGCGATTGGAAATATCCCTGAAACAGGTTGAGGCGCAAATAGCCGAATTTTACGGCCCAGTTGACGGCCTGATTCATCAAATTTGGGCAGTGTGGGAAGTCAAGGAACGAATCAAAAGTGCAACGGCTGAAGACACCTGGCCCGGCATCGACCACTTTTTGGCCGAACGGTATTTTTCGGAAATGCACACGGATTTGCGACGTCTTATCGGCGAAAAAGTGCACCTGATTGAGGGCGCAACGATCCCCGAGAGTTTTTATGATTATATGAAACACAGTGTAATGGAGAATATTCAAATAACACTGTGGAACGACAAGAAAATCAGCACATTGAAGGCGGAGGGAATCAAATGGCCGGGCCAGTTTCAACTTGATGTCCAGTTCGGCTTGCATCGTTGTATGCAACGCTACGAAGCCTTACTCGAAGAACTCCGCTCGGGCCCTCAAGAGCAAGCGGGTTCGCCGGGCGCTTCCCTGCTTGGACCACAAATGACGCCGAGTTCCCGTTAGAAAGCCAATGACAGTCCAACTTTTCCGACCGGGTTCGGAATAGGGACGAGGAACACAGAATCTGAGAAGTTCGCCGTCCGCTATAGATAGGAGTTGCGGCCATTTGGTCCGATTCCTCGAAAGACTCTTGATAGCCGACCTCGGTAGCCGGCCCTCAAGAGCAACATCCTCAGTCGAGAGCTCTGCGTCCGTGGACGACTGCGGATTCAACCGGTCGATGCAACACAATCGGAACTGCGCGAGCAGCGGGAGTGTTGCAGATGAAGTACAGAACCCGGAC